>NZ_LZMO01000248.1:0-12854 GCF_001665715.1 Gordonia sp. 852002-10350_SCH5691597 | reverse complement strand
CGCGCGCCCCGGTCGCCCCCAATCGTCCCGGTCCCCCGCCTTGCTCTACACCCCCACCCCCAACCCGGGCTTCTAGCCGGAATTTAATTCCCCCAACCCACGCCCCCCCGGCCCCCCCCCCCCCGGGGGGGGCGCGGTTCGTGTCTGCGACTTTTCGACGATTGAGGGGATCGTATGACCACCACACTTCTGGTGGCACAGACGTCGACCGCAGTGGCATCCACCATCGGATTCGACTATCACGCGCTGTTCGACGGCTTCTGGGGCCTGACCATCGAGGGGCTGACCTACGGATCGGTGTACGCGCTTGTCGCGGTGGGTTACACACTCGTCTATGGCGTGCTCCGACTGATCAACTTCGCTCATTCCGAGGTCTTCATGCTCGGCATGTTCGGCACCTACATCGGACTGCTGTTGTTGGGCTTCACGCCCTCGGGCAACACGTACTCCGAGGGAACGGTGATGACGGTCGTCTATCTCGTGCTCGCGGGGCTGTGCGGCATGATCGTGGCGGGCGGAGCGGCGGTCGGACTGGAGTTCGTCGCGTATCGGCCCCTACGTCGACGCGGCGCGAAGCCGCTCGCGTTTCTCATCACCGCGATCGGAATGTCGTTCGTACTGCAGGAATTCGTGCATTACGTGCTGCCGAAGTTCCCGGTCGACCCGCCACTCGGCGGCTCCACGGCACAACCGACGATTCGCCTCGTGGAGCCCGTGAAGGAGTTCACGATCTTCGGCGCCCCGGTGTTCAACATGACGATGGTGATCATCGGCTCGGCGTTGGTGCTGGCGCTCGGCGTCGATTTCATGATCAACAAGACCCGTCTGGGACGTGGGATCCGTTCGGTGGCACAGGATCCCGATGCCGCGCTGCTGATGGGTGTCTCCCGTGATCGCATCATCCTGGTGACCTTCCTCATCGGTGGTCTGCTGGCAGGCGCTGCGGCGCTGCTCTACACGCTGCGTGTACCCACCAACATCGTCTACAACGGCGGCTTCATCCTCGGGATCAAGGCGTTCTGCGCCGCGGTCCTCGGCGGAATCGGCAACGTTCGTGGCGCGCTCTTGGGAGGCTTGCTGCTCGGTGTGATGGAGAACTACGGTTCCGTGCTCTTCGGAAATCAGTGGAAGGACGTGGTCGCGTTCGTTCTCCTGATCCTCGTATTGATGTTCCGTCCAACCGGAATACTCGGTGAGAAGCTGGGGAAGGCGCGGGTATGACGACATCAGACAATGAGGCGTCAGACAGCGTGGCGTCAGCGAAAGTGTCGTCGACGCAATTGACCACGCCGCCGCCGCGCGGTCTCGGCGACCGTATTCGCACCTGGTGGGACAGCCTGCCTCGCGTACAGCAGTGGCTACTCGGCGTCCCCCTCATCATTCTTCTCGCGCTGCTTCCGGTCATCAAACCGCCACTGATCACGACGACGGCAACCAACTTCGGTGTGGTCATGGCGACGTTCGCCATGACGGCATTGATCGCCATCGGACTCAACGTCGTGGTCGGCCAGACGGGTCTCCTCGACCTCGGCTACGTCGGCTTCTACGCGGTGGGCGCCTACGTCGTCGCATTGCTGACGAGTCCGGCGAGTCCGTTGTGGAACAGCGAAGATCACGGCTTCTTCTCGGGGCCGTGGGCGTGGCTCGCATGCGTTCCACTCGCGATCATCATCACCGGACTCACAGGGTTGGTCCTCGGTACCCCGACCTTGCGCGTGCGAGGCGACTACCTGGCGATCGTCACACTCGGATTCGGCGAGATCGTGCGTCTGCTCGCCGACAACCTCACAGACATCACCAACGGCGCGTCGGGCCTGCAGGGTGTCCTGTTCCCCGAGCTCGGGCGGTCGGACAAGCATCCCGACGGTGTGTTCTCCGTCGGCAACAACAGCCCGACCGCCAACTACGGGGTCTGGTGGTATTGGCTGGGCATCGTCGCGGTGATCCTCGTGTTGATCGTCATCGGCAATCTGGAACGCAGCCGCGTCGGACGCTCGTGGGTGGCGATTCGTGAAGACGAGGACGCCGCCGAGATCATGGGTGTGCCCACGTTCAAGTACAAGCTGTGGGCGTTTGTGATCGGCGCGGGTATCGGCGGGCTGTCGGGCGCCGTCTACGCGGGCCAGGTGCAGTACGTCGATCCCAAGGCGTTCACGGTCATCAACTCGATGCTTTTCCTCTGTGCCGTCGTGCTCGGCGGACAGGGCAACAAGCTCGGCGTGATCGCCGGCGCGTTCATCATCGTCTACCTGCCTGCGCGGGTGCAGGGCATCGAGGTGGGCGGTCAGTCGCTCAGCGAGTTCAAGTACCTGTTCTTCGGCATCGCCCTCGTGGTGCTGATGATCTTCCGGCCGCAAGGCCTGTTCCCGGCACGAGCGCGACTGTTGACCTTCGGTCGCAAGGTTTATGCCGCTGTCCGTCGTAACCCCAACCCGCTACCGTCGGGAAGCGAGGAGGCGCACGCATGACGCACAGGACACCTGACGACGCCGCGGACGATCGCGCCGACGACACCACTCCGCGTGTCGACATCAGCAAGGCGCAGACCGGGCCGGACAGCGTCGAACAGGTCCCAGACAACGTCGAACAGGTCGAGGAGGTGCTCGCCGACCCCGAGTCGACGGCTGTCGTCGACCCGGCAGCGGTCGACCCGCAACTCGCCGATCCAGAAGCTGTCGCCGAAGCTGTTGCGCCGCAACGGAACATCGAAACTGCCGAGGGTGAACCGCTACTGAAGGTCACCGGTTTGACCGTCGAATTCGGTGGGCTGGCGGCACTTGACGACGTCACGTTCGACATCAAGCGCGGCGAGATTCTCGGCCTCATCGGACCCAATGGCGCAGGCAAGACCACGTGCTTCAACGCGATTACGGGCGTCTATCGTCCGACGCGTGGAACGGTGGTCTTCGACGGTGCGCCGCTCGGCAAGATGTCGCAGCACAAGATCACTCGCAAGGGGATCGCGCGTACCTTCCAGAACGTGCGGCTCTGGGGTGAGATGACCGCGCTGGAGAACGTCTCCGTCGGCACCGATGCCCGGCACAAGACGTCGGTCTTCGGAGCAATCATGCGCACGCCGCGGCTGTACCGAGAAGAACACGACGCCGTCGACCGCGGGATGGCGCTGCTCGAGTTCGTCGGTATCGGTGCCCGCGCGGCGGAGAAGGCGTCGAATCTCCCGTACGGAGACCAGCGTCGTCTCGAGATCGCTCGGGCATTGGCCACCGAACCCAAGCTGCTGTGCCTCGACGAGCCTGCGGCCGGCTTCAATCCGAGCGAGAAGTCCGCGCTGATGGAGTTGATCCAGAAGATCCGCGAGGACGGCTACACCGTGCTGCTCATCGAGCACGACATGCGCTTGGTCATGGGCGTGACCGATCGCATCGTCGTCCTCGAATTCGGCCGCAAGATCGCTGACGGCTCACCGCGCGAGGTTCGCGAGAATCCCGCGGTCGTCGCCGCCTACCTGGGAGTTCCCGATGACCAAATCGCCTGACCTCAGCAAGGATTCGGCCGCGACGACCATCAAGACGCCGGTGCTGGAAATGACCGACGTCGTCATTCACTACGGCCGAATCCAAGCGCTGCACGGCATCTCGCTACACGTCGACGAGGGCGAGCTGGTGACTCTCCTCGGAGCCAACGGCGCGGGAAAATCGACCACCATGCGCGGGATCTCCGGTCTGCTCAAACTCAGTCAGGGCGACATCAAGTTCAATGGTGAGTCGATCACCAAGCTTGCCCCGCACGAGCGAGTGTCACGGGGAATCATCCAGGTTCCCGAGGGCAGACACATCTTCCCGGGAATGACGGTGCTCGAAAATCTTGACATGGGTTGCTATGGAAGGAAATTCGAGTCCAAGGCTGCCTACAGTCAGGCCCTCGACCAGGTCTTCGAGTTGTTCCCGCGGTTGGCGGAACGGCGCAAGCAATACGGCGGAACCATGTCCGGCGGCGAGCAGCAGATGCTCGCGATCGGTCGAGGGCTGATGGCGCGTCCCAATCTGCTGTTGCTCGACGAACCGTCAATGGGCTTGGCGCCCATGGTGATCCAACAGATCTTCTCGATCATCGCGCAGATCAACGCGGAGGGAACCACGATCCTGCTCGTCGAGCAGAATGCGCAGCAGGCCTTGAGCCGCTCCGATCGGGGTTACATCCTTGAGACCGGCACGATCCTGAAAGAGGGGCCGGGCAAAGAGCTACTCGTCGACGATGCGGTGCGTGAGGCGTATCTCGGCGTAGCCTGACGCGGTGACCGCCTACGCCATCGAGGGCTCAACGGACAACAAGCTCGTCAGCGAGATACTCGGAGAGGCGTTTGCCGACGACCCGGTGATGCGGTGGTTGCAACCCGACACCACCCGGTACGCGGCCCTGTATCGCGCATTGTTGACCGCGGGTCACGGGTCACGGGGACGTATAGACGTGTGCGTCGAGAATGACCGGGCCGTCGGCGCCGCGGTGTGGGACCCGCCGGGATTTCACCCCTCGAGCGGCCGCCAACTGTTGGCGGTGCCGCGGTTCCTGTCGGCACTGGGCGGTCGGTACCGTCGCGGCCAACAGATCGAGGAGATGTTCGCGGGATACCGTCCGCGCGAACCGCACTGGTATCTGGCATTCGTCGGCGCCACAGTGCACGGGCGCGGCGTCGGAAGTACGTTGCTGCGCACCGGGATGGAGTCGGTCGACGGCCCGGCGTATCTGGAGAGCTCCAACGAGGCGAATATTCCACTCTACGAGCGATTCGGTTTCACGGTGACCGCCGAGGTGACGTTGCCGGAGAACGGACCTACGGTGTGGCCGATGTACCGCAGCGCGCCTGGCTGAGGTTTCGTCAAGGGTCCGCGGGGTTGCCGGGGATGGGTTGCCGGGGATGAGGCGTGTCGGGGGGCGTCACTAGACTCGGCGGTGTGAGTCCTGCGCAAAGTGCACCCGTGAAGAGTTCCGACGGCACACCCGCTGACGGCAAGGCCGCGCCGTCGACGTCGTCGCGATCGAGTCAGAAGGGTGGCAAAGGTAAGCGTCAACCGACGTTGATGCTGCTCGACGGGCATTCGCTGGCCTACCGGGCGTTCTTCGCGCTTCCTGCCGAGAACTTCAAAACCGCGACCGGCCAGACGACCAACGCGGTGTACGGCTTCACCTCCATGTTGATCAACCTGCTCCGCGACGAGGAACCGACACACGTGGCAGCGGCGTTCGACGTCTCGCGCAAGACCTTCCGTTCGGAGATGTTTCCCGAGTACAAGGCGCAGCGATCCAAGTCGCCCGACGAGTTCAACGGTCAGGTCGATCTGACCAAAGAGGTGCTCGACGCGCTCGGAATCCCCGTCATGGCGATCGAGGGCTACGAGGCCGACGACATCATCGCGACGCTGGCAACGCAGGCCGAAGCGGAGGGCTACAAGGTTCTCGTCGTCACCGGCGACCGGGACTCGCTGCAGCTCGTCGACGACTCGGTGACGGTGTTGTACCCGCGCAAAGGCGTGTCGGAGCTGACCCGCTTCACCCCTGAAGAGGTCGAGAAGAAGTACGGACTCACACCCACGCAGTATCCCGACTACGCGGCGCTGCGCGGCGACCCGAGCGACAACCTGCCCGGCATCCCGGGCGTGGGGGAGAAGACGGCGTCGAAGTGGATTCGCGAGTATGGCTCTCTCGCCTCACTCATCGATCACGTCGACGAGGTCAAGGGAAAGGTCGGCGACGCATTGCGCACGCACCTGGCCTCGGTACAGACGAACCGCCAGCTCACTGAGCTCGTCCGCGACATGCAATTGCCTGCCACGCCCGACGAACTGGCGATGGTCGGCTGGGACCGCGACCGCATCCACCAACTCTTCGACGACCTCGAGTTCCGTGTTCTGCGCGATCGTCTGTTCTCGACGCTCAGTTCCGTCGAACCGGAGGCCGAATCAGGGTTTGAACTCGACGGGTCGGTCCTCGGCGAAGGTGAGGTTCGCGACTGGCTCGACGCGCACGCCCGCACCGGCCGCAGCGGCCTCACCGTCACCGCTCCGCACCAGGTCGTCGGCGCAGACGTGACGGGCGTCGCGATCGCCGCGACCGACGGTACGTCGGGCTACGTCGACGTCACGGTGCTCGGGCCCGACGACGAGAAGGCGCTCGGCGAATGGTTTGCCGACTCGACCATCGACAAGGCCCTCCACGAGACGAAGTGGGCCATCCACGCGCTGCGGTCTCGTGGGTGGACGCTCGCCGGTGTCACCAGCGACACCGCCCTCGCCGCCTACCTCGTGCGGCCCGGCCAACGAACCTTCAACCTCGACGATCTCGCGCTGCGCTACCTGCGACGCGAACTGCGAGCCGACGATGGCGCCGACTCCGGGCAGCTCTCGCTCCTCGACGACGACGGGGGCGCGGGCAAGATCGCCGAGCAGGCGATGCTCGAGGCGCGGGCTGTCGCCGAACTCGCCGACACCCTCGACACCGAGCTGGACCGCATCGACTCCAAACCGCTGCTCACCGAGATGGAACTGCCACTGCTGTTCGTGCTCGCCGACCTCGAGGCATCGGGCATCGCGGTCGACGTCGAGCACTTCGGTCAGCTCGAAGAGACGTTCTCCGAGCGCATCCGGACGGCCGCAGAGGCCGCCTACGAGGTGATCGGCGAGCAGATCAACCTCGGCTCGCCCAAGCAATTGCAGACGGTGCTGTTCGACAAGCTGGACATGCCCAAGACCAAGAAGACCAAGACCGGTTACACGACCGACGCCGACGCTTTGCAGACCCTCTATGAGAAGACCGAGCATCCGTTCCTGGCGTATCTGCTCGAACACCGAGATGCCACCCGACTCAAGGTGACCGTCGACGGTCTTCTCAAGTCGGTGGCCGACGACGGCCGAATCCACACGACGTTCAACCAAACCGTCGCGGCGACGGGTCGGCTGTCGTCGACCGAACCCAACCTGCAGAACATTCCGGTTCGTACCGAGGCCGGGCGGGAGATCCGCCACGGATTCGTCGTCGGCTCGGACAACGGACCCGGCGGCACCGGCAAGCCATACGAGACCCTCATGACGGCTGACTACAGCCAGATCGAAATGCGCATCATGGCTCACCTCTCAAGCGACGCGGGCCTCATCGAGGCGTTCAACACCGGAGAAGACCTCCACAACTTCGTCGGGTCACGAGCTTTCGGAGTGCCGATCGACGCGGTGACCACAGATATGCGGCATCGTGTCAAAGCGATGTCGTACGGTCTCGCGTACGGACTCTCGGCGTTCGGGCTCGCGGCGCAGCTGCGGATCAGTCGCGACGAGGCCAAGGAGCAGATGGAGGCCTACTTCGACCGCTTCGGTGGCGTGCGGGACTACCTTCATGACGTCGTCGTCGAGGCACGCCGAAACGAGTACACCGCAACGCTTTTCGGTCGACGCCGCTATCTGCCCGACCTCAACAGCGACAACTGGCAACGGCGTCAGGCGGCAGAGCGTATGGCGCTCAACGCCCCGATCCAGGGCACGGCTGCCGACATCATCAAGGTCGCCATGATCAACGTGCACAAGCGACTCGTCGCCGAGAAACTTGCCTCCCGCATGTTGCTCCAGGTCCACGACGAACTCGTCGTCGAAGTGGCTGAGGGTGAGCGCGAACAAGCCGAGAAGGTCGTTCGCGAAGAGATGGGCAATGCTATCGATCTGTCTGTGCCACTGGAGGTTTCGGTCGGCTTCGGTCGCTCGTGGGACGACGCCGCGCACTGAGGAACGCAGTCCTGCAATAGAGCTGTCAATTCTGCGACACGCGGGCCAGTTCGGTCTCGAGGCCGATGACGGCCAAGTCGACGGTCAGCTCGAACGCTTCGTCAGCGCGCACGCGTCCCGTCGGTGCTGCTGACAGCGCACGCCCGAGGGTGCTGTCAGCAGCGACGCCGTCGGCCGACCACACCTCCTCGGGTGCGCCGACGTCGAGCGCCGACCCGAGTGCGATGGTGTCGAGAAACGTGATGACGTGCAGCACCCGGTCGATCGGGAACCCGGCGTCGACGAGCTTCTGCGCCAATCGGTCGTAGCCGCGCAGCACCTCGGGTGCGCGGACCGTTTGCGCCGTGAGTGCCCGCACCAGTTCGGGGTGGGCACCGAAGCCCGCGCGGTAGCCGATCAGCCACTCTCGAACCACCTCGCGCCAGTCCTCCGGCCACTCGATCGACACCGAGAGTTCCTCGGCGATCACCCCGCGGATGAGCTCGAGGAGTTGCTCGCGGCTCGCCACATGGTGATACAGCGACGACACCGCGACGTTGAGGCGCTTCGCAACCCCGGGCATGGTGAACGAGCCGTCGGCGTCGAGCGCGTCGAGTGCCGCTCGGGCAATCGTGTTCGGATCGAGGATCGGTGTGCGCGGGCGGGGCATTCCGTAAGCCTAGTGACTCGCCGTATGCCTGATGCTCGCCGTTGCCTCGACGCTCAAGCGGGTCAGGCGTCGACGTGGTCGGCGCGATGCACCACGTCGCCTCCGACCATGGTGAGCACGATCGGGGCGTCGGCGAGTTCGTCGGGCAGGCACCGGAGCGGATCGACGGCAAACGCGGTGAGATCAGCGCGACAGCCCACCGCGATGGCACCCGCGTCGCTCGCGCCCTGCGCTCGTGCGGCGTGGCTCGTATAGCCCTCGAGCGCCATGCGCGCGGTGAGTGCCTGTCCGGGAAGGATCGGAGCGTCGTCGAGATGTCCCGCGCGGCGTCGGAGCTGGGCGTCGGCCATGATCGAACGGGCATCGAAGGGGGCGATCGGCCAGTCCGACCCCAACGCGAGGATCGCTCCCGCGTCACGGATGTCGCGCGTGCGGAATGCGCGGTCGGCACGTTCGGCGCCGAGTCTCTCCGACCAGTTGTCGGAGTGGTCGGAGCGCGTGTAGTGGGTGCAATGGGTCGGCTGCATGCTCGCGACAACGCTTTGCCGCGCGAAACGGTCGACGAGGTCGTCGGGGAGCGTCTCGATGTGTTCTATCCGATGTCGCGCGCCGGACGGGAGCTCGGGTAGATCGGCGAGACTGTCGAGTGCATAACGGATTCCGGCGTCGCCGATCGCGTGGGTCACCGTGGGGACACCTCGCTGTGCCAAGTAGCGCAGCGCGTGTCGGTACTCCGCCGGGTCCGGCCACAGCGGTGCGGTTGATTCGCCATGGGAGTCGGGAGTCTCGAGCCACGCGGTGCCACCGTCGATGGTCCCGTCGACCATGAACTTGACGCCGTCGACACGCCACCGCCTGCCACCGCGACGCTGCAGTTCGACGATGTGATCGAGTTGCTCGGTGTCAGTGCCGGGCATGCAGAACGGAGCGAAGCGGAGTCGCATGGGAAGCTCGATGTCGGCTTCGAGTGCGGTGACGAGCTCGCCGCTGTCGCCTTCGAAATCCATGGCGTTCGCTGATGTCAGTCCGGCCGCAGCCATGGAGCCGAGGAGTTCGGTGAGGCGTTGTCGGCGTTGCTGCGCCGACTCGGGCGGTACGACCGCGGAAACGACGCTGACCGCTTCCAGCTCCAGCAGGTGGCCCGTGGGAATGCCGTCCTGGCAGACGATCTCGGCGTTGCCGCTGAATGTCCGTGGGCCATCGATGCCCGCGATGCGCAGTGCCGCCGGCGTGGCGAGTGCTGAATGACCGTCGAAGAGGTAGAGCAGGGCGGGCAGGTCGGGTCCCACCGCCGTCACCACCACGTCGGACGTGACGGGTCGGCCACCGAACGCGTTGGGATCGAGGCCCCAGCCCCGTACCCAGCCGTCGACGACCGGGGCGGTCCGCAGAGCCTCGACGAGTTGATCGAGGTTCTCGACGCCCGAGAGGTCGACGCCGGCCGAAATGTCCAGTCCGAGAACAGGATGGATGTGTCCGTCGATGAGGCCGGGGGTGAGTGTCGCGCTCCCAGATCGACGATCTGAGTTGACGCAGAGATGTAGGTGGCCAGCGAATCCGCATCCCCTAGTGCGCAGATCCGCCCGTCGGAGATGGCGACGGCGCTGTGGCCCTGTTCCCCTGTCAGGGTGTGGATGGTCTTGGCGAAAATCACCGTGTCGGCTCGCTGTGTCATTGTCGTCCCTGCGTACGTCGTTGAGTGTGGTCTGGTACGTGATTGAGTTGTGCCACTGCGCCTTCGGGTCCCTGGTGTCAGCGTTCGGTGTCGGCGTGCGGGTCGTCGTAGAGGCCACCGATGCGGGCATAGGTGCGTGGCACCCGGGCGCGGAAGTAGAGTGCCGCAACGATTCCGAGGAGGAACACGACTCCCACGCTGCCGACAAGTGCCGCGTTGGCCGCGGTGCCCATGTTGGTCAGCAGCTTGATGTTTGCCACGAGTAGTAGCAATGCGAGGCCGAGAAGGATGGTGCTCAGGACTCCCGCGATCAGTCCGACCCGCTCGGCCCCGACGTAGTGCTTGCGCACGAAGTACGCGACCACAGCGAGCGATGTGATCACCTGCAGCGCAATGATTCCCACGATTCCAGGGGTGTTGAGGACCAGTAGGAGTTGATAGTAGGGATCTGCACCGGCCAGGCCGAACGCCGCGATGACGACGGCGGCGAGGATGGTCTGCAGATTGCCTGCGCGAGAAGGGGATTTGTACACAGGGTGAGTGCGATCGAGGATGCGGGGCAGCGCGCCGTCGCGTGCGAGTGCATACGTGTAGCGGTT
The DNA here is from genome assembly GCF_001665715.1 of Gordonia sp. 852002-10350_SCH5691597. Classification (NCBI taxonomy): domain Bacteria; kingdom Bacillati; phylum Actinomycetota; class Actinomycetes; order Mycobacteriales; family Gordoniaceae; genus Gordonia; species Gordonia sp. 852002-10350_SCH5691597. Next base: position 2,204 of record NZ_LZMO01000248.1, on the reverse strand, counting down.
GATGGCGTTGTGGAACGCGATCTGCGACGCCAGAGCGCTTGTGACGATGAGCAGTGACATCACGTCGGTCGCCCAGGTGCCCACATACGTCGTCATGGCGGAGAAGAAGAGGTCGGCGACGTCGTCGCCCGCGGCCTGCTGCACCTGAGCGGCGCCGAATGCCTGGACGATGAAGCAGTAGAAGATCGCCATGAAGCCGACTGCCCAGTAGGTCGCGCGGGGGATGGAGCGGTCGGGGTCGCGAGCCTCGGAGCGATAGAGGGCCGTCGACTCGAATCCCATGAACGCCGCGAACGCAAAGGCCAGCACGCCTGCCATTCCCGGAGCGAAGATCGCCTTGGGAGTGAAGGTGGAGAACTCGATACCGTGCGCTCCGCCCTTGACGAGGATCGCGACGGCGAGAACCAGCAGGATGCCGGTTTCGAGGGCGAGGAGGACTCCGAGGAATCGCGCCCCGACGTCGATTCCGCGACGGCCGACGAACCACACGATCGCGATCGCGACGAGTGCGAGTACGGGCCAGGGGATGTCGACGCCGAGCACCCGCGAGATGGCGTCGTGCGTCTGAACGGCGAGGAGGCCGTACACGCCGATCTGGAGTGCGTTGTATGAGACGACTGCGAGGAAGCCTGATGCGAGTCCCGCGACCCGACCGAGTCCAAGCGTGATGTAGGAGTAGAAGGCGCCTTTGCCGCCGGTGGCCCTGGTCATGGCCATGAACGCCACCGCGAACACTGCGAAGCTGATTCCAGCGGCGAGATAGGCGACCGGCGCGCCGACACCGCCGATGGCCAGGGCCAGGGGCGCGACGCCCGCCATCACGGTCAGCGGGGCCGCCGCCGCGATCACCATGAAAGCAATCGACGGTGCGCCGAGTGCGTCCTGCTTGAGATCGATGCCTGCTGGTGGTGGCGAATCGACAGCGGCAGGTGGAGTGGCGACTCGGGATGGATCGGCAGTGCTCATGGGGAGCCTTTCGAGAGCGACGCTACGAGAGCGTCGTCGAAGAGAATGGCGGCTGGCCTGCGGCGTTGAGGGCCAAACCGAATGTCATTCGGTTTCTAGCTATGCTGAGGTGGCTCGGCAGAGTTGTCAAGCGTTCTGGCAATATTTGCGAGATGAGCAGCGACAGTCGATTGGCGATCGGTGTACTCGACGGCGACGGAATCGGGCCGGAGATCGTGCCGATCGCCGTCGACGTGGCGGTTGCGGCAGGTGCGCGCGAAGACATCGAATTCGATTGGGTGACTTTGCCTCTCGGTCGTGACGCAATAGCCGAGTACGGCACGCCGACACCGCAATCGGCGCTCGAGGGTCTCGACGAACTCGACGTGTGGATTCTCGGCCCACACGACTCGGCCGGATATCCCGAGGAGTTCCGTGGGATGCTGACGCCTGGTGCGGTGATCCGTAAGCGGTTCGGGCTGTATGCGAATATCCGGCCGTGTCGGGCCTATCGCGGTGTGGCCGCAACCGCTCCCGACATCGACGTGGTGATCGCGAGGGAGAACTCCGAGGGGCTGTACGCCGACCGGAACATGGCCGTCGGGAGTGGTGAATTCATGCCGACGCCCGATGTTGCGCTCGCGGTCGGAGTCGTCACCCGTGAGGCGAGTCGTCGAATCGCTCGAGAGGCATTCCGACTCGCGAGGCAACGCTCACGGCATGTCACCATCGTGCACAAGGCCAACGTTCTACGACTCACGACCGGCCTCTTCCGCGATGCGTGCCGCGAGGTGGCGGTGGGCTTCCCTGACGTCGACGTCGACGAGCAGCATGTCGACGCGATGGCAGCACTGCTGGTTCGCAGGCCCGCGGATTTCGACGTGCTGGTCACCGAAAACCTCTTCGGCGACATCCTCTCCGATCTCGCAGGCGAGTTGGCGGGATCGCTGGGAATGGCAGGTTCGGTGAACTGCTCGTCGACCAAGGCCATGGCGCAAGCCAGCCACGGTGCGGCCCCCGACATCGCCGGACGCGGAATCGCCGATCCCGTCGGCATTCTCGCCTCGACCGCGATGATGCTCCGATGGTGGGGCGATCAGCGATCCGACGATGCACTCACCCGCTGCGCCGCGAGAATCGACAACGCCATCGACGTCACGCTGGCCGCGGGGATTCGCACGGCCGATCTCGGCGGGCTGTAACGGCGGTGTGGGAATCACGGTGTCGGGCCAGGTGGTCGGCATGCAGATCCAGACGAC
>NZ_LZMO01000247.1:0-629 GCF_001665715.1 Gordonia sp. 852002-10350_SCH5691597 | reverse complement strand
GGCACCGTCCCGCCGGCCGATCCGCGGTTCGTCATCCACGTCGTCTGCAACGAGGCCGCGCTCATCGAACCCGAAACACACACCACCACAGCCGAACCCGCCGACAGCACCACGCGGCCTGCTGCGGGTGCTGCGGGTGCTGCGGAGTCCGGAGCTCGTCGCGCAGATTCTGCAGCAGGCGACGCAGAGTCGGCCGAGGGTGGCGATAGTGACCGTGAGACCGATAGCGACGATGGGCCGCGCACGTGGACGGCGCGCGTCGACCGGCCACGCCTGGAAGTCCCTGATGACGACGTGCCGGTCGGGTTCATGGACGGGCACGGCATCATCTCCGCCGAACACGTCCGCGACATCGCCGCCCGACCAGACGCGGTGATCCACCGGGTGGTACCGACAAACATCCCCGAAAACGCTGACGGCACGTTCACCCTGCCCGCACACGGCACCGACCCCTACCGCCCGTCGACCGCATTGGATGAAGCGGTGCGATGCCGCGACGGCTACTGCGTCGACCCCGGCTGCAGCCATTCGGCGTGGACCGCCGACAACGATCACGTCACCGAATACGACCACCACACCCCGGCTGCAGGTGGGTCCACCAGCTACGAGAACCTCAACACCAAATGCCG
>NZ_LZMO01000246.1:0-1331 GCF_001665715.1 Gordonia sp. 852002-10350_SCH5691597 | reverse complement strand
CCGTCGGTGATCATGCGGGTGGTGAACTGGCCGGGTTTCGACCCGACGCGCCGATTGTGCACATCACACGCCGGCACCAACTGGTCAATATCAGTCAAGCCGCCGTCGGCCCAGTCTTTCGCGGCGTGATGCATCTGCACCCTGCTCGCGGGTTGGTGACAACCGGGGGCCGAACACATTTTCCCGCCCGGTGAGGCGAACGACGCCAACCGTTGCCCCAACGACGCGATCCGTTTCGACCGACCCAAATACAGCGGGATGCTGGTGTGCTCACCGAACACCGCCAGATACTGGCTGGCACCACTGGTGGCGGCCATCTCGATCACATCGCCGATTGGCAGCAGTGTTCCGGAGGTGGTGTGTGCGATCCCCGCCTGTGTCTCCAACTCGTGCAGGCTGGTGGTGACGATCACCTGGATCGGCAACCCCCGATGCGTAGTGCCGAGCATCCCAGATTCCAGCACCTGCCCCAACAGGGCAGAGAACGCGTCGTGGTTGCGTTGGGCGGGTGAGCGTTGATCCCGCAACGCTCACCGCCGCCACCTGCTCAGCATTGGCGGTGGTGATCGGCCCGACCGGCGAGTCGGGGTCGTCGGGATTGTTCATACCGGGTTTGGCCCACGAGTCCAACACCGTATCCAGGCGGGCACGGGCGATCGGATCCAAATCCGCGGTCAACCGCGACATGAGTTGCGCGTTGTGCCGGTTCACCCACAGGCGGCGACGCCGCTTCCGATCTTTCGGGTCAGTGAGAGTCCCATCCGGACCCAGATGAGCCAACAATCGTGAACCGAGATTGGTGATTTCGGTGGGCGTGAACTCGACCGCTTGCCGGCCAGCTGTGCTTCGGCGGCAGCTTTCGTCTGAGCCGACACCTCACCAGGGATCGCTTCCAACACCTCCACCACCGCGCGGACGTGCGCGCCGGCGACCCGACCGTCGGCGACGTAGCCGGCCAACGTCGGACACGCGGCTGGGAGGCGGTCACCGCAGATCGTGGTGAACGAGCCGGTCGCCGCGATCACCCGATACCGGGCGGCCGGGTCACCACTATGCAGACGCTGCCCCATGAAGTTGCGAATATCGCGGAAACCCAACGAGTGGGGTAGATCCCGGTCAGAGGCTTCCACGATCAAACGATCCGTCACCGCACCCGCCGTCCGCAGTGCTAGCCGTTCGGCCTCAATCGTGGCTTCCACCAGCACGTCATCAGATACCAACGACACATCCACCGTCGCCAACTCATCCAACACCGCAGCCAAACGACACAGTTTCTCCGCCACCACCGCATCCGCCGACCCCACCACAGCCGACACCAAAGCCGAAGGCGC
>NZ_LZMO01000245.1:0-854 GCF_001665715.1 Gordonia sp. 852002-10350_SCH5691597 | reverse complement strand
CCGCGTTGTGTCTTGGAGTCGCGAAGCACGGTGTCGACATCGAAGCGTTCGAAGGGCTTCGCCCGGTCGACGGTCGGGTTGTCCTCGTCGACCTCGACGCCGATCACGAACTCCTCGCCAACGTCCTCGAGGGCGTCCGAATCTTCGCCGGCTACGCGGGTTGGGGGATAGGCCAACTCGACGCCGAGCTCGCCCAGGACAGCTGGCTGCTCGCCTCGGCGCTTCCTCGCGATCTGCTCGCACCGCCGACCGTCGACGTCTGGGCAGATGTCTTTCGGCGCCAGCCCTGGCCGATGCCGCTGCTCGCGACCCATCCGATCGACGTCGACCAGAACTGACGCTCCGCCGGTCATCTCGCCGCAGAGATCGCGGCCCGGATCCCATCAGTAGGCCTTGGTGAGCTGCGCCACATCGAACTGATACTCTTCGACGCGTTCGTCTCACGCCGTCATTATTCGGCGCGGGAGTCTCACGGTGTTCCAACGTTCGGTGTTTCAGCATTCAGGGTTTCAACGCTCAGGCGTATCAACGGTCAGGGGTCCCGGTGGTCACTAAGCTACGACGTGTTTCGAGTTCGACGACGTGGGGCGCGGTGGTCGCGGTCCTCTCCGTCGCCATTCTTTTGATGACCGGTCCGGGAATCGCCGACGCTGCGACTCCCGACGGCGGTCAGCAGGGCGCAGGTTGGCGCGCAACACTGTTCCGTCACTCATTCGGATCGGGACGTCCCATTGGGTCGCGACACCCGCATAGGGGTGCGCACCGTCGTGTGCCGGACTCTAACCTGCGCCCTGCTGACCGCCGTCGGGAGTCGCAGCGTCGGCGATTCCCGGACCGGTCATCAAAAGAATGGC
>NZ_LZMO01000244.1:0-561 GCF_001665715.1 Gordonia sp. 852002-10350_SCH5691597 | reverse complement strand
TTTCAGCCCACGTTCGAGGGCGAGTTTGATCAGACCCGGAATTAGGCCACCGTCCCCGGTGATCTGAACCTGCCCGGTATCGATCTGGGCCAACAACTCATCGACCATGCCCGAAGCCGCCAACGCCTCGGCCACCTCCGCAGTCGAACGTGGCTCGGCCAGCTCAGGCAACTGATGATCGTCGTGGCCCTGCTGCTTGTCGTCTAACGCCATGCTCATAGATCTTCCTCTCACTGATGAGCACTGGACTTACACAGACCATCTGACACCCCCACGCGATCATCACCGCGATCAAGGACCTACCCGCGCACCTACGCGGGTCGCTCACCTGGGACCAGGGCGCCGAGCTTGCCCGACACAAGCAGATCAGCATCGCCACCGACATGCAGGTGTACTTCTGCGATCCGGCCAGCCCGTGGCAGCGCGGTACCAACGAGAACACCAACGGGCTGCTACGGCAGTACTTCCCCAAAAGCACTGACCTGAGTGTCTACGGTCCAGCAGATCTTGAGCACGTCGCGCAGGAACTCAACGGCCGTCCACGCAAAACGCTCGGCTGGG
>NZ_LZMO01000243.1:0-9459 GCF_001665715.1 Gordonia sp. 852002-10350_SCH5691597 | reverse complement strand
CGGAGATGGGTCACGACACCCTGATTGCAGCGCCGACCTTCGTCTCGGTGCTCGGGATCATCGCGCAGCGTCGGCTCTTCGAAGACATCGTCACCGGCTACGACCTGTGGCAGATCATGCAGACCGACCAGCGGCTGATCTTCCACCAGCCGATCAAGGTGGGCGACCGACTGATCTGCGACGTCTCACTGGAGTCGTTCCGGCAGATGGGCGGGCCGGACGTGATGGTCACCAAGAACATCATCTGGAACCAGCACGACGAGCCGGTCATGACGACCTTCACCAGCCTTGTCGCACGGGCGGCCGTCGACGCCGATCCCGAGGTCCTCGACGAGCTCGAGCACGTCATGATGAAGGTCGACAAGGAGCCGACGCTGCCGCGCAGCGTGCACGGACCGTTCGATCGCTACCAAGATCCGGACCCGGTGGTTGCGCCGAAGCCGTACTCGGCAATCAACTTCGACGACCTCGAGGTCGGCCAGGAGCTGACCCCGATGACCAAGACCCTCACGCGCGGCAACCTGGTCAACTATGCGGGTGTCGCGGGAGATCCCAATCCTATCCACTTTTCTGACGAGCTGGCCAAGGTCATCGGACTCGAGACTGTCGTGGCGCACGGCATGCAGACGATGGGCCTCGGCGCGAGCTTCATCACCGAGTTCGTCGGTGATCCAGCCGCGATCTACGAGTACAACGTGCGCTTCACCAGCCCGGTGTACGTCTACCCCGACACCTACGCCAACGTCGACTTCACGGGCAAGATCAAGTCGCTCGACCCGGAGACCCGACGCGGCGTGATCAGCATCGTCGCCAAGCAGGGCGACCGGAAGATCTTCGGCCGCGCCCAGGCGCACGTGCAGTTCAACTGACGCCCGCGGCTCGGCTGGGTGGTCTCGACAAGCTCGACCAGCGGGTGAGGCGCTCGACCAGAGGGTTAGCCTCGAGTGGCGGTTAGGCGCTCGACCAGCGGGTGAGGCGCTCGGCAGGCGGGTTGGAGTGCTCAGGCGGCCCGACGCGTCGCTACGTGGACCGGCTGCCCGAGCGCGATGCGGAAGAGGGCGCGGACCGAAGCCAGGGCGCCGTCCGGTACGTCGGCCGACGGTGAGGCGCCGGGGTGCTGGCGAGCGATGCGGGCGCGCAGCACCTGGTGGCGGATCTCGAAGCGCACGGGCGCGGTCAGTGTGGCGGCCTCGCCGTCGATGCCGGCGTTGAGGTCGGTGTCCGAATCGATCTCGAACGTCGGCGCCACCCATTCGCTCCAGAGGTGTTGTAGCCGAGTCGAACCGGGACGTGATGCCGGATCGGCGATGACTGCGACGCCGAGCAGCCCGTCCTCGATGCTCGGGCGGGTACCCGATCCGATGATGTGTCCGAGGCGATACTGGTTGTTGGACACCATGATTGCCGCGACCGACTCGTGTTCTGTGCCGTTGGGGTCGTGCCAGGAGACCGACGGTTGGTCGGCGTTGGGTCCGAGGACCTGCGACGCGACGTCGAGCAGCGTTTTGGCTTTCGCGTTGCGGTAGCTCTCGCGTTGGACCGCTTCGCCGTAGACGCCGAGCGAGACGTTGTTGACGAAGACCTGTCCGTTGACGACGCCGAGGTCGACGCGACGTTCTCCACCTTCGACGAGCGAATCGAGGGCTCCGACGGCGTCGTCGCGGTCGACGCCGAGGTCGAGTGCGAAGTGATTGCGGGTGCCCGAGGGAATACACGCGTAAGGCAGATCGTGCGACGCCGCGACGTCGGCCACGACCGCCTGCGAACCGTCGCCGCCAGCCATCGCGAGTGCGTCGGCACCGTCGGCGACGGCGCCCTCGGCGAGGGCTCGCAGATCGTCTCCCTTGACCAGTTCGATGGTCCGGTAACCCCGACGTTCCGCTTCATCGGCGAGGTGGAGCCGGTCGGCTTTGCCGTCGCCGGACCGTCGGTTGTAGATGAGCACGGGAGCGCTCGGGGGTGCGACGATGGGCAACGGCACCGAGACCCGGAACGCTCGCGACGCCGCTGCGACGGCGATCGCAAACAGCGCGATCACGACGAGTGTGCCGATCAGCAGCCACCAGCTGCGCAGCACGACGATGACGATGGCGACGACAACCAGGATCACCGCGATGATCAGTTCGGCTAGGCGTCGGTTCCCGATGTTGAACAAGCCGTCGACGGCGAGTCCCGCGGCGACAAGGAGTAGGACGAGTGCGATGAGTCCGACGGGGAATTGGTTACCCGCGGAGACGATGGCGATCACCACGCCGAGAGCACCCGAGGCGAGCGAGAGGATGGCAAAACCGCGTCGTTGTCCCGCAGATTGTGTCATCCGCCCACGATACGCAGCCGACCAGGCCTGAGGCGGGACAACGGGCCGGGACGCACGGAACTGTCGCGGGTTCGACTCCTGACGGTGAACGCAGCGCAGGCGATCACCGCGATGCCGCCGGCGACGACACCGAGCGACACCGACTCACGCAGCAGCAGCGCCGCCCACGCCACCGAGAGGACGGGCTGGACGAGTTGAGTCTGACTGACGACGGTCATCGGCCCGATCGCGAGTCCGCGGTACCAGGCGAAGAATCCGAGGAACATGCTGACGGCACAGAGATATCCGAATGACGTCCACTGTGCCGCGCTGATGTCTGTCGGCGGTCGCAGGTGGATCGACCGGGCAGACGCCATCGCCATGACCGGCAGCGCGAGCACCAGGGCCCAGCAGATGGTCTGCCACGCGCCGAGTTCGCGCGCGAGAATGCCGCCCTGGGCATACCCGATCGCGCCCAGCACGACGGCGCAGAGCAGGTAGACGTCGTCGATGCTGCTCGACGATGCTCCGCCATGCGCGAGGAGCGCGAACGTGACCGTCGCGGTGGCACCCGCGGACGCACCGATCCAGAACCGCGCGCCGGGACGTTCGCGGGTGAGTGTGACCGCGACGACGGCTGTCATCGCGGGAAGCAGTCCGACGATCACCGCGGCGTGACCGGAATCGGAATGTCGCAGGGCAAGTGAGGTGAACAGCGGGAATCCGACGACGACGCCCGCGGCGACCGGGATCAGACGAAGCCACTGACGGGCGGTGGGGAAGCGGGTGCGCGCGACACCGAGCACGACGACGGCCAGCGCAGCCGCGACGACGGCCCTACCGCATCCGACGAGCAGCGGGTCGAGTCCTGGCGTGCCTGCCGAACCGACGGCGATGCGGGTCAGCGGCACCGAGAAGGAGAACGCGGCCACCCCGACGAAGCCCCAGGCCAGGCCGCTGGTTGATGTCTGGAGCGATAGCGGCGTCGAACTTGACGCGATAGCGCTACTATTGTCTCTCATGTTCGACGATAGCAGTTCGCGCATCGCGCAACACCTCAGAGTGCTGGCCGAGCGTGAGCAGCCGGGCTCGAGGCTGCCGTCGACGCGGGCGCTGGCCAAGCAGTTCGGGGCCGGTCCGGTGACCGTGCAGCGAGCACTTGCCACGCTGGTCTCCGACGGCATCGTCGAAACACGTTCGGGTGAGGGAACATTCGTTGCTGCTCGACGCCTCGCCACAAGACGCGACATCGGGTGGCAGACCGCAGCGCTCGGACCGGAGCGTTCCGGAATCCCCGCGACCGGGTCGACGCTGCGGATGGTCCCGCACGACACCATCGCCATGCACGGCGGATACCCCGACCAGGAGCTGCTACCGCAGGAGCCTGTCGCGGCCGCGGTGCGTCGTGTGTCGAGGCAGGCCGCGGCGTTCACGCGACCGCCGGTCGCGGGCGTTCCGGAACTGCGTCGCTGGTTTGTGAGCGAGCTCGCAGAGGGTGGCGATCGCGGTTGGCGCGACTCCGACGTCGTGATCACCTCGGGCGGACAGGCCGCGCTCGCCGCGACGATGCGGGCGATCGCCGCTCCGGGTGAGGCGATCGTGATGGAGTCGCCGACCTACTGGGGTGCGATCGCCGCGGCACGCCAGGCAGGGCTGGTGATCGTGCCCGTCGCCCGCACCGGGGGCGCACCGAGCGCCGTCGACCTCGACACCGCGTTCGCGACATCAGGTGCGCGCGTCTTCTACGCCCAGCCCAATTACGCCAATCCGACCGGCGAGCAGTGGTCGGCGCAGCAGCGGGCCGAGGTGCTCGACGTCGTCGCGGCGCATCGGGCATTCGTCGTCGAGGACGACTGGGCGCACGACTTCGGCGTCGACACCGTGCCGCGAACACTCGTCTCCGCGGACGAGAACGGTCACGTCGTCTACCTCAGGTCGTTGACGAAGAGCATGTCGTCGTCGATCAGGGTCGCCGCGGTGATGGCGCGCGGACCGGTGCGTCAGCGCATCGAGAGTGCGCTGGCGCTCTCCGATCTGTACGTGTCGCCGATCCTGCAGCTCGCCGCGCTCGACGTCGTGACCAGGCCCGCATGGCGCACATCGTTGCAGCGGCTGCGACGCGGGCTCGGCGCGCGGCGTGACGCCCTGCTCGACGCGCTGCGCGCCGAACCGTCGCTGACGGCCACGCCACCGCCGGGCGGGCTGCACCTGTGGGTCCGACTGCCCGACAGTATTCGGGTGCCAGACAGGGGCGTCGGGGATGTGCCCACCGACCCGGACGTGGTCGCGGCTCGGGCGCTGGCACGCGGGCTGTCGGTGGTGGCCGGCCGCGAGTGGTTCCCGGCCGAGCCGACCGGTCCGTATGTGCGACTCAGCTACGCCGCCGCGGGACCCGACCGCTACGCCGAGGCCGTCGAGATCCTCGCGGGGTCGTGTTAGTCGGTGCGTCGTGTTAGTCGGTGTTTGGCGGGCGAGTGAGCTTGCGGTTGCCCAGAGGTGCGGAATCCGCGCGCCTGGGCAACCGGAAGTCGGGGTGCTGCAGCTAAGCGTGCGCCCACTAAGCGGCTGATGCGTCGAGGGCGTCGAGAATCTGGCGGGCCGTGGCGTCGGGGCGTCGAGTGATGTCGTCCCAGGTGAAGTTCAACATCCGCCAGCCGTCGGTGAGGAGTGCGTTGCGTTTGGTCCGGTCACGTTGGAAGGTCTTGGCGTCGCGGTGGAACGCGAAGCCGTCGATCTCGACGATGAGTCGCGCGTCGCGGAACACGAAGTCGAGCAAGTACCCGAGGACCTCGGTGTTGGCCGTCCACCCGGTGATGCCGTGGGCGTCGAACAGTGCGGTGGCCGCGCGTTCGGCCTCGGATCGCGCACCGGAGCGCAGTGCGTCGAAGAGTCGTCGTGCCTCGGGTGCGCCGCGACGCCGCGGGTAGCGGCGCAGGGCGTCGTCGAGTTCGGTGATGGTGACGCAGTGTTTGAGGAGGGCGTTGTCGACGGTCGAGGTGTCGCCGTCGGCGGCGACGTCGAGCAGGGTGGTTGCCACCGATGCCACGCGCAGCCCGTCGACCACGACGATGTCGGGTTCGTGCAGGCGGCGATGCGTGACTTTTACGCCCGACGACGCACCGGAGTGGCGGCCCTTGACCTGGGTGGCGACGGTGATCTTCGACGGAAACGTGCCGGTCAGGCCGTGCCACCATGCGGCCGACGACCCGACGAGCACAGCGGACTTGCCGACCGATGCGACCGCGACCCGGACTCGGACGCGTGCTGTGCGTGGATGGTCGACGGCCCGAAACGTCGCCTCCGCCTCGCGCACCCACGTGCCCGCGGAGAGTCGACGCCGCACCGAATGCCTGTTGACGCCCAGCGCTCGCGCCTGTGCGAGAGTGATGACGCCGTCGTGCGTGGACAGGTGCTGCGCGAGCGTGGTCATGCGGTTTCGGACGCAGCGGGATGCCCTGAGGTTCCATGTCCGGAGGTTCCGCGCCGGGAGCCGCAAACTTGCGGTTGCCCAGAGGCGCGGAATCCGAGCGTCTGGGCAACCGGAGAATCACGCGGATCCGTGCTGGTCGGGATGGGTCGGTGCAGGAAGTGTTTTGGGTTAACCGGGGCGGGTGTTCTACACTGAAGTGTCAGGTTTACCCTTGACTTGCGCGCCGCCCATAGGGTGGCGCGTTGGTTTTGTCGGCGACGGCCCATCGGTTTCGGATCGGTAGGCTGGTTCCGGCAGGTCGACCATGACCGGTGGTTGCAGAACTCGCGAGAGTGAGCGCAGCCGCAAAGGGGCGTAGCTCAACTGGCAGAGCAGCGGTCTCCAAAACCGCAGGTTGCAGGTTCAAGTCCTGTCGCCCCTGCCCTGGAGAGGGCATACGTTGACGAGAGGACCTCGAAGGTGAGCAAGCGAGATCGAGCAGCCCGCGCCAAAAACGACGGGCAGTCCACCGCCGCCGATTCGGCAGCGGAGGAGCTCGAGACCCGCGACGACGCCGTCGAGGACGCAGATGGCGGAGCCTCGGATGCGTCGTCGGGCGATCTTCGCCCGACGGGTAAGCGTTCGGGGCGTCGTCGCTCGTCGGCGGCTGCCGTCGACACGACAGACGGCGATGCGGATTCCGACGGTGGATCCGCAGTCGCCGTCAAGGAACGCAAGGTAAAGAAGGCGTCCGAGCAGAGCAGCAATCCGTTTGTGCGGATCTGGGTGTTCATGCAGCAGGTCGTCTCGGAGATGAAGAAGGTCATCTGGCCGACGCGGCGCGAGACGATCACGTACACGATCATCGTGCTCGTGTTCGTGGTGGTGATGACCGCGTTCATCTTCGGGATCGACATCGGCTTCGCCAAGCTAGTTCTCTGGATCCTCGGCTGATTCGGGCTCACTCAGGTGAGCCCGCTCCCGACCGGGTCATCCGACGGACGACCAACTTCATGAAAGAGGAGCGTGGGCTGCAGTGAGCACCCCGGATAACGAGTTCGACCCGACCGACACGGTCGAGACCGACGTCACCGACGCCGGGAGCGAAGCGACCGTGGACGAGACCGACGATCCGGGCACCGAGGCGCAGGTCGAGGCCGCACAGGACGACGCCGCAGCCGTCGACGGCGGCGAAGAGGCCGTTGAGCAGGCAGAAGCTGCCGAGGACGCCGCAGCTGATGCCGACGCCGCAGAGGCCGAAGCAGAGGAAGAGGTCGACCCTGCCGAGGAACTGCGCAAGCAACTGCGTCGCGCACCCGGCGAGTGGTACGTCATCCACAGCTATGCCGGTTACGAGAACAAGGTCAAGACCAACCTCGAGACCCGCGTGCAGAACCTCGACGTCGGCGACTACATCTTCCAGGTCGAGGTCCCGACCGAAGAGGTCACCGAGATCAAGAACGGCCAGCAGAAGAAGGTCAACCGCAAGGTGCTGCCCGGCTACATCCTGGTGCGCATGGACCTCAACGACGAGTCGTGGGGCGCGGTGCGCAACACCCCGGGTGTCACGGGCTTCGTCGGAATGACCAGCAAGCCGTCGCCGTTGAGTCTCAATGAAGTGCTGCAGTTCCTGCTGCCGCGCACCCCCGCGAAGAAGGCCACGGCCAAGGGCGCCGAGAGTGTCGAGCAGGCCGCAGCGGCTGCGACGTCGGTCGTCGAGGTCGATTTCGAGGTCGGCGAGTCGGTCACCGTCATGGACGGCCCGTTCGCCACGCTGCCCGCGTCGATCAGCGAGGTGAACGCCGAGCAGCGCAAGGTCAAGGTGCTCGTGTCGATCTTCGGTCGTGAGACGCCGGTGGAACTCGGCTTCAACCAGGTCGAGAAGATCTAGTCGCGCGCCCTTCGAGAAGCTCGCTCCTCAGGGAGCGGGTGACACACCGAATATGAACTTCCACGCCTCCAGCGGACGTGGATCTGCAAGAAACAAACAAGGAACAAGGATGCCTCCCAAGAAGAAGAAGCTCGCCGGGATCATCAAGCTCCAGATCCAGGCAGGCCAGGCAAACCCGGCCCCGCCAGTGGGTCCGGCGCTCGGTCAGCACGGCGTGAACATCATGGAATTCTGCAAGGCGTACAACGCCGCGACCGAGTCGCAGCGTGGCAACGTCGTGCCGGTTGAGATCTTCGTGTACGAAGATCGCTCGTTCGACTTCAAGCTCAAGACCCCGCCCGCAGCGAAGCTGCTGCTCAAGGCCGCCGGTCTGCAGAAGGGTTCGGGTGAGCCGCACACCAAGAAGGTCGGCAAGGTCTCGATGGACCAGGTCCGCGAGATTGCCAAGACCAAGGCCGAAGACCTCAACGCCACCGACATCGACCAGGCCGCGAAGATCATCGCCGGTACTGCGCGGTCGATGGGTATCACAGTCGAGTGAGCTTGCGAACTCGCGCAGGTTTGACCGTCGAGGGCTGATCAGCCCGCTGAGTGGGAGGGCCGGCTCGGCCCACACACCACCAACCCGAATCATCAATACGGAGAAAGAACAGAGCAATGAGCAAGAGCAGCAAGGCCTACAAGGCCGCGGCCGAGAAGGTCGACAAGGACAAGCTCTACAGCCCGCTGGAGGCTGCTGAGCTGGCGAAGGAAACGTCGTCGAAGAACACCGATTCGACCGTCGAGGTCGCAATCCGGCTGGGCGTCGACCCGCGTAAGGCAGACCAGATGGTTCGAGGCACCGTCAACCTGCCTCATGGCACGGGTAAGACTGCCCGCGTGATCGTGTTCGCCGCAGGCGACAAGGCCGCTGAGGCCGTAGCAGCGGGTGCCGACGAGGTCGGCGCCGAAGACCTGATCGAGAAGATCCAGGGCGGCTGGCTCGACTTCGACGCCGCGATCGCCACCCCTGATCAGATGGCCAAGGTCGGCCGTATCGCGCGTGTCCTCGGACCGCGCGGCCTGATGCCGAACCCGAAGACCGGCACGGTCACCACCGACGTGACCAAGGCGATCAACGACATCAAGGGCGGCAAGATCAACTTCCGCGTCGACAAGGCAGCCAACCTGCACTTCGTCATCGGCAAGGCGTCGTTCGAGCCGACCGCGCTCGCCGAGAACTACGGCGCAGCTTACGACGAGATCATGCGTGCGAAGCCGTCGGCCGCGAAGGGCCGCTACATCAAGAAGGTGACCGTCTCGACGACGACGGGCCCGGGCATCCCGGTCGACCCGGCCGTGACGCGCAACTTCACCGAGGCTCCTCAGGACTGAGAGCGTCATCTGTTGTAGCGCAACAGCTTCGAAGCCCCCGAGTACCACTGGTGCTCGGGGGCTTCTGCGTCTGAGGCTGCGGATTGGTGACTATCCACCGCAGCGCTGCGCGAAGGCGATGATCTCGTCGGCCACCTCGTCGCGGATCTCGGGTTCGTTGTGCACCTCGTGCCGGTAGCCGGTGTAGATGCGGGTGCGCACGTCGGAGTGGCCGCTCGAGGCGAGCTTATTGCCGACGTGGTAGGCGCCCTCGCCGAAGTTGGCGACGGGGTCGGCGTCGCCCGCGAGGATGAGGACGGGGAGGTCGGAGCGGACTGTCGGATACCAGGTGTCGGCGTTGACGGCGTCGTAGAGGTCGACGAAGCCGCGGATGAATCGCACGGACATGGGTGCGCCGAAATTGTTGAAGGGGTCGCGGGCGTGGTCGCGGACGACCCCGGGATCGCGCGCCACCCATGCCGTGGGGAAGGCGTCGGGGCCGTAGCGCGC
>NZ_LZMO01000242.1:0-5402 GCF_001665715.1 Gordonia sp. 852002-10350_SCH5691597 | reverse complement strand
GCGCGGTTGCTCATCGGAGGGCTGTCAGGTAACGGTTCCGCGCATTTGGCGGCCGACGAGTGGGATGCACTCGCCGAGGTAGTGCGCCTGATCGTCGAGAGAGTGCAGAGGGTCGCCCCGGATGAGGCAGAAGCAACCAAGGACCAGCTCGCGGCACTCTTGAAGGTCTGGGCCGACGCAGGCGAAGAGCGCGAGAACATGAAGTACCAGAACAAGAACTTAGAGGCAGCGCTGATGGTTCGGCCGGAGGAAGCGTTGACCAACGATGAGATCGAATACTCCCAGCGTGAGGTTCCCTGGCCAACACTGCAGAGCATGCGTGACGTGGACGCCGAGAGCAGCCTTTACCAGATTCCGCTGAAGAAGGTGAAATGAAAACCAACAATGTCAAGGCCCGTCGTAGTCAGCTTCTCAGCACGTACGGAATCGGTGGTCTCTTCCCCTCGGAAACAACAAGTTTCATGATTTCCGGTCTGCATGAATGGAATGAGGACGCGTCCCCGCCCATCAGCGAGCCGCGCCTCGCGCGATCCCTCGGCGTCACGGAACTCAAGTCACCACCGGCTGGTGGCCGACGCGACGTACCAGTCGTGCGCTTTCCGGAGACACAGATCTGCCCCGCGTGCCGACGCATCGGCACCGCTGCTCAGCTGGGCGGTGATTGGAATGCTACGCATTGCCGATGCAAGGATGGGCGTGACGGCGCGGCGCTGTCTCCATTCCGTCTGATCACCTCATGCGTACATGGGCATATCGACGAATTCCCCTTTTTTCAATGGCTTCATCGGGGACCCTCGGCATCCGGCGATCAGAAGCATCTGATGCACATGCAGGCACTGGGCCGCACCTCATCCCTTGATGACCTTGTGCTCAAGTGCACCTGTGGCGTGGAACCCCGAAGCCTGGATGGGGCGACGAGCACAATTGCGATGAAAGGCGTCATCCGATGCAAGGGCCGGCGGCCGTGGTTGGGGGGCGAGTACTCCGAGGACTGCGCCGAGACTCCCCAGGTGCTCCAACGTGGTGCGTCCAACGTGTGGTTCCCGGCAGTCCGGTCGACGATCTCCATTCCGCCCTACTCGGAGGCCCTCGCGAAGTTCGTCAATAAACACTGGACTGTCCTTGAGGATCCGAATCTGGCGAGTGAAGCGCTCGTCCGTAAGATCGCCGACGACTCTCGGCGATACTCGTTCGAACAGATCATGGCCGAGGTCGAACGCCGACGTGGTGAAGAGCAAGCAGACGACGTTGACGAACAGCAACTACGCAGCCAAGAGTTCGCGAAGCTCATCGAGGGTCGCGAGGAATCCAAGGACGAGTCCGACTTCGTTTGCGAGAAGACGGTTACCGGAGGTCAATTCCCTGACGGCGTACCGGACATCTTCACCGATCTACGCAAGGTGACACGCCTCCGTGAGGTCCGCGCGCTGCGTGGATTCACGAGGCTCTCCGGGGAATCCGACACCGAGAATCTCTGCAAGCTATCCCCCGAGCCCCTCCTTTGGTTACCTGCGATCGAGGTCATCGGCGAAGGCATCTTCCTCGCGCTCGACCGAAAGAAGCTCACAGACTGGGCGACGACCCCCTTCGCCGCAGACCGTCGTCGCAAGCTCCAGGAAGCAGCGAACAGGCAGGCCCGACAGTTCAAGCGCCCACCGATCATGGTCGACATCTCCAAGGTCGCACTCCACACGCTCGCCCACGTGCTGATCGATCAACTCTCGCTCGACGCCGGTTACCCGGCATCCTCGCTTCGAGAGCGACTCTTCGTCGACGAGGACATGGCCGGGATCCTCATCTACACTGCCAGCTCCGACTCGGCCGGAAGCCTCGGTGGTGTGGCCTCTCAGGCCGATCCGACCAAGTTCGCCGCCGCCATCGAAGAAGGCCTGACGAGGTTGTCGTGGTGTTCGTCCGATCCCGTGTGCATCGAGTCGCCGGCATCGGGAACCGACGCTCTGAACATGGCCGCTTGTCACGCGTGCGTGTTGGCGCCGGAGACCTCGTGCGAGCTCAACAACACGCTGCTGGATCGCGCGCTGCTGTTCGGTACCCACGAGCCCGGGGAAGAGGACGCAGGCCTCTTCAGCGGGTATCTCGCGCAGGCATAGGCTGCGAACCGGGCAGTATTCGAGGAGGCTGGGTCGTGGCAGATATCGCTGCAGGTGAGCGCGTCATCGTCCGAGATGAGGAGTGGCTCGTCCGCTCGGTGCGCGCCACCGAGTTGGACGGCGCCCGCGTCGAGGTCACCGGTGTCAGCGAACTGGTCCGTGACCAGGACGCGGTGTTCTTCGATCACCCGGACCTCGACACAATTGACCGGCTCGACCCGCGCCAGGGCCAACTCGTCGCCGACGTGTCGCCCGGATTCCGACGGACCCGCCTCTGGTTGGAGTCGGTGCGACGCAGCAGTCCGGTGCCCGCCGCCGACACGCGGATCGCGGTCGGGCACCAGGCCCTGCTCGACAGGATGGACTACCAGCTCCGTCCGGCAGCCCAGGCATTGGAGAACCTGCGCCCACGCATCCTCATTGGTGACGCCGTCGGACTGGGCAAGACACTGGAGATCGGTATCCTGCTCTCCGAGCTGATCCGCCGCGGCCGGGGTGAGCGCATCCTCGTGGTCACTCCGCGCGCGGTGCTCGAACAATTCCAGCAGGAGCTGTGGACGCGTTTCGCGATCCCACTGATCCGACTGGATTCCGCCGGCATCCAGAAGGTCAAGCAAACCCTCCCCAGTTCACGCAACCCGTTCAGCTATTACAAGCGGGTCATCGTCTCCATCGACACCCTCAAGAACCCGGCCCGCTACAAGCACCACCTCAAGAGCCAGCACTGGGACGCCGTCGTGATCGATGAGTGCCACAACCTGATCAATCGCGGCACTCAGAACAACGAACTCGCCAGACTGCTTGCGGCGCAATCGGATGCCCTCATCCTGGCCAGTGCCACCCCGCACAACGGCAAACAGGAGTCGTTTGCCGAGCTGATCAACATGCTCGACCCAACAGCCATCGTCGATCCGAACGAGTACGACGCCAAGGACATCAAGCACCTCTACGTACGCCGCCATCGAAACTCGCCCGATGTGAAACTCGACGTCGCCCACAAGTGGAAGGCCCGCAGCAAACCCGATGTCCTCGGCGTCGAACCCAATCCCGCAGAGCTGCAGGTTCTTCGCGAACTGGAGGATGTCTGGTTGCACCCGACCGGGCGTCCCGTCATCGAAGGCAAAGGCCGACAACTCTTTCCGTGGACCCTGTACAAAGCCTTCCTCTCGTCGCCGCGCGCCCTGCGGGCCAGTATCGGACGGCGCCTGAAGACCATCGACAACGACCGCGACCGGGAAGCGGTGGCGCTGCTTCGACTCGACGATCTCGCGGCCAAGGCCGAGAGGACCTCGCCGGCCAAGCTCGACGCACTCGTCTCCTACCTCGACTCGATCGGTGTGGGCAAGGATTCAGACACCCGGGTGGTCATCTTCTCCGAGCGCATCGACACGCTGGATTGGCTCCAAACTCATCTGCAGAAGAAGCTGAAGTTTTCGGCCAAGGCCGTCAATGGGCTCCTTCCAGTGGAGGTCCTGCATGCAGGCCTCTCGGACGAGAAGATCCAATCTGTGGTGGAGGGCTTCGGGCAGAAGGCGTCCGCGATCCGTATTCTCGTCGCCTCCGACATGGCATCGGAAGGCCTCAACCTCCACAAGGAGTGCCACCACCTGGTGCACTACGACCTGCCCTGGTCGTTTATCCGCATTCAGCAACGCAACGGTCGCATCGACCGGTACGGCCAAGTGCATGCACCTCAGATCACGGCGTTGGCCCTGACCACCGACGACGACGTGACCGACGACCTCAACGTCGTCACCAAACTGCTCTTGAAAGAAGACGAGGCCAACCGTGCCCTCGGTGACGCCGAGGTGCTCCTCGACCTCCATGACGCCAAGATCGAAGAAGAAACCGTCATGGAGGCCATCCGCACCCTGCAAGATCTCGCCACCGTCATCCCCGAACCCACCCCTGAGAAGCTCAATCCCTTTGCCCGGCTGATGATCAAGGGCGGCGAGCACGAGAACGAGCCGGCCCCGGACACCTCCGTCCGATTGTCGTTCTTCGACGATGACGACAACTACCTCACCGAAGAGCTGGCCGACATCGCCACCGATAAGGGGGCGACGACGCTCGACGTGTACCGCGAGGCCGACAAAGACCTCATCGCGTTCACCCCACCCGACGACCTGATCACCCGATTCCGTGACCTCCCACCGGACTACCGGGCCGAGCAGGGAATCGAAGAACGCCTCCGCTTGACCGGCAGCCCCGACGTCGCCAAGGAGCGTCTCGCCCGTGCACAGAAGGCGCAGGACACCTCCTGGCCCGACGTGCACTTCCTCACCCCGATCCATCCCGTCCTCGACTGGGCGGGTGACCGCGCCGTGGGACGATTCGGCCGCAACGAGATCCCCGTCGTCACCGGCTCCGTCGATCGCGTCTACTTCCTCACCCAAGCCGTGTGGTCCAACGACGACGGACGACCGGCCATCGCCCACTGGGGTGCGGTCACCGGGCTGCCGCAGTCACCCGAGGTCGACGACTTCGAGACCATCGTCGAGATCTCGGGACTGAGCGAAGACGCCACCAACCCCGGCATCGACCTTGACTGGCTCGCGGAATTGCAGGACCTCGTGCCCACCGCAGTCGACGCTGCCCTCGCCCACATCCGCGACCGTCGCGAGGACTTCGAACAAGACCTCCTCGAACGCGTCGACCGATACCGCGCCGGCCTGACCCAGTGGGAACAGTCGGCACTGAAGATCGCCACCGAACCAGGCAAACGCAAGGACAGCAGACTCGAGATCGAGAACACCGCGGGCAACTGGTCCGCCATCATCGACTCCCTCGCCGCATCCGGGGACCCGTTTGTGCGCGTGGTCGGTGTCATCATTCCGAAGCCCAAGGAGTGACGCAATGTTCGATTCCATTCACAACGTCAATGACTTTCTCTCCGAGCACTGGCTCGCCGAGGTCTTTCCGTCATCCCTGAAAACGCTGACACGCCAATGGAAGGAATGGTCCGAGCAGGGCAAGTCCACACCGGTCAAAGGGCTCACGGCGATCGCGGCCGGCTACATCAAAGACCTCGGCGATCTCCCAGAGGCGGACGAGACGCTCGCCGGGAGGGTCACCGAGCTACATGCGGTGCTGCTCGATGCCGTAGGCCTCAAGGCAGATCCGGTGATCTTCGAGACCCGACAGGCCGAAACGCCCATCGATCTGCCGCTGCTCGCGCGATATCCGAGTGCCACCACCACCGACTCCCTCCACATCCTGCAGGCATACCCCGTCGACAACGCCGACGCCCTGTTCGGTGGCGGCGCCGAACTGGTGGAACCCCTGACCATC
>NZ_LZMO01000241.1:0-13291 GCF_001665715.1 Gordonia sp. 852002-10350_SCH5691597 | reverse complement strand
CGAGCGTCGTCGACGGTCTCGTCAATCGCATCGGCGCGTACGGTGCACGCTTTGCTCCGCGTCGGCTTGTGCTGGCTATCGCCGAGCGCACTGTGAGCTGAGCAAGTAGTCCGTTACTGGCGCCAAACCGCGGCGGACGGAGTAAACCGATTGCCATGCGATCGATTTGGGGAATGCTGGCCGCGGCGTCTGTTCTCGTCCTCGCGGGCTGCGCCACGGACTCGGGCACCGCGACGACCACCAGCCAGCACAAGCCGAGCGTCTCGGCGGTCACGATGACGGTACCCTCATCGACGCCGACGGCCACGGTGACAACTACGGCACCGCCGCAGACGCCCACGGTTGCCCCGGTCAGCGAGGGCGCGCAGTGCGGCCCGATCGGGGCGACGGCAGTATTCGCGGACGGCTCGACGGCATACTGCTCACGTCTCGCGGGCACCGACGGCGCGGTGTGGTCCAGTGTCCAGGGCGTCGCACCCAATCCGGACCTGCCTCGAACCGCGACTCCAGGACCGTCGCTGGGCGACCAGTGCATTGGCGCGGACATCGGCCGGACCGCCACGGACGCCAACGGCAACGCCATCATCTGTACCAACTATCAGTGGCAACTCAACACTGGTCAGACTCCCGAGCATCGCTGGGCCGACGACCAGCGGGCGTGGTCGGACTGCATCCAGACCAAGACAACTGAGGAGTGCCGCGCAGAGCTCAATTCCGGGGGTTGAGGCGCCATGGGTCGCACGGTTCCATCTGAATAACCGGTAGGACTGCAGAACGCCGTCGTCGTACCTGCACCACATACCGTCCGATACGCTCGCAGGCGTGCTGCTCTCCGATCGCGACATCCGCTCCGAGGTCTCCGACGGCAACCTGTCGATCGACCCCTTCGATCCTGCTCTCGTGCAGCCGTCGAGCGTCGACGTCCGGCTCGACAACCTGTTCCGGGTCTTCAACAACACCCGCTACACCCACATCGACCCCGCTCAGCGGCAGGACGAGCTGACGACGCTCGTCGAACCTGCAGACGGAGAGCCGTTCGTGCTGCACCCGGGCGAGTTCGTCCTCGGCTCGACGCTGGAGATCTGCAGCCTGCCCGACTATCTGGCAGGCAGGCTGGAGGGCAAGTCATCGCTCGGCAGGCTCGGTCTGCTGACACACTCGACAGCGGGCTTCATCGATCCGGGTTTCTCCGGCCACATCACGCTCGAATTGTCGAACGTTGCCAATCTGCCGATCACGCTCTGGCCCGGTATGAAGATCGGGCAGCTCTGCCTGTTCCGACTCAGCAGCCCGTCGGAGAATCCCTACGGCAGCGCCGCGGTCGGATCGAAGTACCAGGGCCAGCGCGGCCCGACGCCGTCGAAGGCATATTTGAACTTCATCCGCGACGCCGACAAGTAGCCCGTCAGCTCGACTCAGCCAGGTGTGCGTAGGCGACGCGCACGAAGATCCGCAGATAGTCGAGCAGCGAGTCGTCGTCGGCGTAGAAATCCGGTGAGTGATTCGAGGCGAGGCCGCGCCCGCCCGGCGTCGGAGTCAACCCCTTGGCGCTGACCTGAGCGTCCTGCACGCCGTAGGTGAAGTACGCGCCGCCGAAGTCGCGTACGAACACCGACACGTCGTCGTATCCGAGCGCTCCGGGCACGTCGACGACGCGCTCCCTGCCGATGACGTCGTCGATCACCGGTCGAATCCTGTTGACCCACTGCGCCGTATTGTTCACGGGCGGGACGTCTTGCAGATACTCGACGGTCGCGCTCGCACCGTACGCCGCGGCGATGTTCTGGGCCAGACGTCGCAGATTGTCTTGCACCGCAGTCATATCGGCGCCGTCGAGGCAGCGGATGGTGCCCCAGAGCGTCACCGTCTGGCCGATGATGTTGAACCGTCCGACGTCGTCGACGTGTCCAAACGACACCGTGATGGCGTCGTTCGCGGAAACCTGCCGGTAGAGCTGCGCGCTTCCGGAAATGATTTCGGCTGCAACGGGATACGGGTCGATACCCATCCACGGTGTCGACCCGTGAACCTGCTTACCCTCGATGGCGACCTTGATCATGCACGACGCCGCGTACTGATTCCCCACGTGCACACCGACCATCCCGATCGGCAGCGGCACGACGTGCATTCCGAAGACCATCGTGGGGGTGAGGTCGGTGAAGGCATTGTCGTCAACCATCGCCTGCGCGCCGCCACTCTCGCCAACGGGCGGTCCTTCTTCGGCAGGCTGAAAGATGAACATGACGTCGCCGGGCAACCGATCGCGAACCGAGGCCAACACGTGGGCTGCAGCGAGAACCGTTGCCGTGTGACAATCGTGGCCGCACGCATGCGCAACGGGGAACGGCCCGCCGGGGTAGTCGTTGTCGACGACGGTCGACGCGAAGTCGACCCCTGAGGTTTCCTTCACGGGCAGTGCGTCGACATCCGCACGCAGCGCGGCCAGTCGCTTGCCGTCCCCGCTTCCACTGTCGGCCCCGCCGCGCAGGATGGCCACCACGCCCGTGCCCGCGATGCCGCTGCGGATCTCGTCGATGCCCGCCTCGCGTAGACGTTCGACGATGAACTCAGCGGTGTGATGCTCTCGATTGGAGAGCTCGGGATGAGAATGCAGGTGGTGGCGCCAGGCGACGAGGTCGTCGAAGACGTCGCGCGCTGCGGAGTCGAGGGCGGAAGCGATCGTGGAAGAGGTCACATAATCGAGTGTGCCCGCGAAGCCGGTCCGGTGGTGCCGAATTCGCCGGTGATGTCTGTATTCTCTTGCCGGATTCGACGGGCCGTTGTTCTGTGCTTCGCCTGCCGGGTAACCTGAATTCGACTGTCGTTCAACACCTGAACACGACGTTCATACGCGCGCCCGCAACTGGTCACGTGCTCGTAGCGAGTTGGCAGATCGGCCCACGTAGTCACTTCAGGTATGAAGCTGACAGTGATCGGGTGTGGATACCTGGGGGCGACACACGCAGCGTGTATGGCCGAACTCGGACACGACGTGCTCGGCGTCGACGTCAATCCGGAGAAGGTGGCTCGCCTGTCGTCGGGCGACGTTCCGTTCTTCGAGCCAGGGCTCGCAGACATCCTGCGCCGCAACATCTCTGCGGGCAGACTTTCGTTCACCACAGAGGCCGACGCCGCTGCCGCACACGGTTGCGTGCACTTCATCGGGGTGGGGACACCGCAGCGTGCGCGTGGACACGCGGCCGACACGTCGTTTGTCGAAGGCGCGGTGGACGCGCTGGTGCCACATCTGCGTGGTGACCACCTGATCGTCGGCAAATCGACTGTGCCAGTAGGTACCGCCGCGTCGTTGGCGCGTCGGATCAGTACGTTGACGGCGCCGGATGCCACGGTCGATCTCGCCTGGAACCCCGAGTTCCTGCGCGAGGGCTACGCCGTCGAAGACACTCTGCGTCCTGATCGTCTGGTGATCGGCACCGATCCGGACGCCGACGCACGAGACGCGCGCACGGTGCTGCGCGATGTGTACCGCAAGGTCATCGACACCGGACTTCCGGTCATCGAAACCGACTGGTCCACAGCAGAGTTGGTGAAGGTCTCGGCGAATGCGTTTCTCGCGACCAAGATCTCATTCATCAATGCGATCAGTGAACTCTGCGAGATCGTCGGTGCGGACGTCTCGACGCTCGCCGACGCGATCGGTCACGACAAGAGGATCGGGCGTCGATTCCTCAACGCGGGCCTCGGATTCGGCGGTGGATGCCTGCCCAAGGACATTCGTGCCTTCGAGGCGCGCGCCGAAGAGCTCGGAGCGCATGGGGCACTGCGGTTCTTGCGCGAGGTCGACACGATCAACATGCGACGACGCTCCGCGATGGTCGACCTCATCGCGCAGGTATGTCCGCGAGAACTGTTGGGCGCCAACATCGCGGTCCTCGGCGCAGCATTCAAGCCGGAAAGTGACGACGTTCGCGATTCACCCGCACTGAGTGTCGCAGGACAATTGGCGCTGCGCGGGGCGTCGGTCACCGTCTTCGACCCGAAGGCCAACGCCAACTCTCGGCGGATGTATCCGATGCTCGACTATGCCGATTCGGCCGCCGAGGCCGCCCAGGACGCCGACGTCGTCGCAATCGCCACCGAATGGGCACAATTCGTGCATATGGCGCCATCCGAACTCGATCCCGTTGTGCGGTCACGTGTCATCGTCGACGGGCGCCGGTGCCTGGACCCGCAGTCGTGGCGGCGGGCGGGATGGTCGTACGCCGCACTCGGCGGCGCAACGGCGAGTCACGATGGCGGGTTCGGTGCAGATCAGCGGGATTCGGTCGGTCTCGGTCGTCTGTCCTTCAAAGATGCGACACAAGTGGTGCACCGCTGACGTCATGCTAGGTTGAACACTCAGAACTGCGGGGGAGTGGTCAAACGAGCGTGCTCAGGTGTACTGGGCGCGACTCACGAGAATGTGCGTGGGGTTTCTCGATGACGGAGACTACCGAACTATGGACGACGGGGTGATCCCGAACGGGGTGATCAATGACGGGCGGGTTGTCGACGCGTCCGTGATCAGTCGTGTCTCCGACCATCTCCGACGCCGTCACTCGACGCTCGTCGACACTTTCGCTGTGGTGAGCGTCACCGAGGATGGCGCCGAAGTGACACTCGTCGACGTCGAGTCCGGTACGGCCTTCGCGAGCAGACGTGCTTCTGGCACAAGCGGAGCCGACCTCGACGCCCTCATTTCCGATCACCTCGTGCGCGCGGGACGCGTCGACGCCCCTGACTCCGACGAGTGGACAGCGGAACTGCGCCTCCTGAGCCATAGGGGCCGATACCGCCTCGCCGAGTCCGACGGCACGTTCATCATGGGCGAGAAGTACGTCCGACTGTTCCGCGTCACACGACGCGACGTCGCACAGTCGACGCTGGCCTGCGCCGAGCACGTCCCCGACGCCGTCGCGCAGTGCGCCGACTCGACGGGCCGCACGGTCAGCGCGATGGTGTTCGATTCAACGCACACCGTGTGGCCTGGACTCCCGGAATTGCTCGCGCCGGTCACCGACGTCCCGATCGTGGTTCTCGACGACGTCACGCTGGCGCTGCCCGCTGCCGCCGAGCAGGGGTCCACCGCCGCATGTGAGCCCGAACCCGTGGCCCAGACCACCGACCACGTCGAGATCCACCGCGAGTCGGTCGCGGAGGTGGCTGAAGACTCCGTCGCGGACGTCGCTGCCGACCCGGTCGCAGAAGTTCAGGGCGACGCCGTTGCGGAAGTCCCTGGCGACTCGTTTTCAGAAGCCGGCAGGCAGCAGTCACCGCTCGCCCCGCCGCAGCGATCGGTCGACAACGAGTTCGACGTGACCGATCGGATCGAGCCAATCCGGCTCGCATACTCCGATCAGTCGGCGCCCTCCTATCTGCCGACCGCCGGTCTTCAGCACAACGCCGGTCTTCAGCACAACGTCGAAGACTTTTATCAGGCTGACGGCTTCGTTCCGATATCGCCCAGCATCGAGCCTCGCGGCCACGACGCCGCAGCGGTTGACGAGACGGCAGTTGACGAGACAGCGGTCGGTGGGGCAGCGGTTGATGCGCCGACGGGGCGCGGTCGGAAGAAGATCCTGATCGGTGTCGGAGCGCTCGGCGTCGTCGGAGTTGCGGTGGCTGCCACCGCACTTGGGCTCAGCGGCGGTTCCGCGTCGCCCTCGGCGTCGAACCCGGTCACCACGACGCACAGTTCGACGACAACACAGTTGTACGCAGACCTTGCCGACCTCAACGAGGCCCGCGCACCCGCTGCCACCTACGTGCCGCCGCCTCCTCCACCCGCACAGACCGAGGAATCGCGGCGCGCGGAACAACCGCGCCCGCGCAGCAATGCGCGGCCGAAACCCAAACCGCGAGCGGTCATTCCACTACCCGGAGGATTGCCGCCGATCGTCGTTCCCTGATCGCTTTCGTCCCTTGGCGGGCGGGCTCTGACGTTCTCCCCGGAGGTCGAGCGGATCCTGATCGACGGAGTCGTCGGCGATGGCGAGATAGTCGTCGAGCTGACGAGCCATGTCGCGATCGAGTGCGCGGTCGAGGGCGTTGTGCGCGATCGTCGAACCAGCTCTTCTGAATTCGACGAGAAGGTCACGCACCCAATCTGCTTCGGCTGGGGTCTGCGGTATCCAACCGTCCTTGTACTCCTCGGCGATCGTCCCGCGTCCAGCCGAAATGAGTGCCTCCGCAACCGAATCCATCTGCGTACTGAGGTTCTCATGTACGGAGAGAATCGAATTCAGCGTCAGACCGCGGCGGACGAGGCGAGCATATGCGTCGATGGTGTCCTGATCGAGCACGGTGAACGACGTCGGGGGATCTGCCGTCCCTTCGGGCTTGATCAGGCCGAGGTCGATCAATCGCGTGAAGTACGCGGGGTTGCTGTTGTTGAGCAACTCGCGAAGCTCGTCGGCGCTGACCGAGGTCTTCGTCGTGTTCCCCCACGGGGCGGCAACCACCTCGCGAAGTCCGAGTACGTCGGCGAGGTCGTCGCCGCGCTGGATTCCGGTGAGGAATTCGCCGATGTGCCGAATGGTGAATCCGCGACGGAGCAGATCGTTGATCACTCTGAGGCGATCGAGGTGGAGGTCGGTGTAGATCGCGATCCGTCCCCGGCGCAATGGCCTGGGCAATAGTCCGCGATCCTGATATCCGCGGACGTTGCGTGTGGTGGTCCCGGCAACCCGCGCCAGATCGTCGATCCGGTATTCGTTGGTGGCCTTGTCGTCGCTGCTCATCGCGCTCATTCTCGCATCACGAGCTCAGACCGCGGACCACCATGGCCAACACGTGCTCGTAGTTCTCGGTGGGATCGATCGTCGGGGGATGGGTGCCCGCCAGCTCCAACGACACGGCTCCGTGCACGCAGCTCCACACCTGCATCGTCGCCTGGTACGGATCGATCTTCATGAGTAGTCCCGCGTTCTGGCCGTATCTGATGTGGTCGGTCAGCACCGCGAAGGCGTGGTCGGCGACGTCGGAGTCGGGATGGTGCTCGCGCGAGAACATCAGCGAGTACGCGACCGGGTAGCGCCGTGCGAACTCCCGGTACGCCCTGCCGCTGTGCGCCAACCTCTCTCGGGCGTCGTCGTCTGTCACGTCGATCATGCGCGCGAACTCGACAAAGGCGTCGCTGACCAGGCCGTCGAGTAACCCTTCCTTGCCGTCGAAGTGGTTGTAGACCCCCATGGGTGCGACGCCGGCATCGGTGGCGACCGCCCGAACGGTGAGTCCGGCGACTCCGTCTCGTTCCAGGATTCGACGCCCGGACGCGATGAGATTCGTGCGTACCTCGGTCGCCGGGGTACGACGCGTACCTCGTGAAGAAGCCATATTGACAACCTACTAGAACGGTGTTCTTCTAGTTAAGAACACTGTTCTACAACAGTAGAACAGAAATCCACATCGAAGGGGAGTCGCATGCGTTCTCGCTGGATGGCGCTGTGTGCGCTGTGTTTGGCTGAGCTCTTGGTGATGGTCGACAACACGATCGTCAACGTCGCGTTGCCGACCATGTCGCGCGATCTCGGGGCGGGGATCTCGGGACTGCAATGGATCGTCGACGCGTACACGCTCGTCTTCGCCGGGTTGCTTCTCACCGGCGGCTACCTCGGCGACCGGTTCGGGCACCGCCGGATGCTCCTGGTGGGTATCGCGGGCTTCGCCGGGGTGTCGGCCCTGGCGGCGTCGTCGAACACACTGGGTCAACTGATCGCCGCGCGTGCCGGCCTTGGGGTGTTCGCGGCGCTGGTCTTTCCCGCGACGCTTGCTCTGATCGTCGCGATCTTCCCGGAAGGGAAGCAACGCGCCACGGCGGTCGGGATCTGGGGCGCGACGTCGGGAATCGCCGTGGCGATCGGGCCGGTGCTCGGAGGGTGGCTGCTCGAGCACTACTCGTGGGCGTCGGTGTTCTGGGTCAGCCTGCCCATCGCGGCCGTGACCGCTATCGCGGTGGTCGCGGTGGTGCCCGGTACGCGACCGGAATCGGTGTCGCGGTTCGACGTCGTCGGCCTGGTGCTGTCGGTCATCGGACTCGGCCTGCTGACCTATTCGGTGATCGAAGGCCCTCACCACGGGTGGACCGACGCACGAACCATCCTGGGACTCGTTGTGGCCATTGCGGTTATCGGACTCTTCGTGTGGCGTGAACTCGTGGTGGCGCACCCGATCCTCGACGTCGCGCTGTTCGCCAACCGCAGGTTCGCTGCAGCAGCGGGAATGGTGGCTGTCGCGTTCTTCTCGCTGTTCGGTTTCATCTTCCTGATCACCCAGTTCTTCCAGGCGGTGAAGGGGTACGGACCGTTCGAAGCGGGCCTGCGCACACTGCCTTTCGCGCTTGTGACCGCGGTCTGCTCCCCGGTAGCCATGGCGCTGGCACACCGATTCGGGCCCCGCTGGGTGGTGACCTCGGGAGCTGTCCTGATGTCGGCAGGCTTTGCGCTGGTGGAGATCTCGTCACGGATGTCGGGTTATTGGGAACTCATCATCTGGTCGATGGCGCTGATGGCTGCGGGCCTCGCCGCTATCACGGGTCCGTGTACGCACGTGATCATGAGCTCGCTGCGACCGGAGCAGGCAGGTGCCGGTAGCGCCGTCAACGACACGACGCGTGAGATCGGTGGAACACTGGGCGTGGCCGTGCTCGGCTCGGTGCTCACCTCGGTGTATGCGTCGTCCGTATCGGAAAGGATTGGCGCACTGGGACTTCCGCGTCACATTGCCGAGATGGCCGAACAGTCGGTGATGGGCGGAGCGGAGGTCGCCGCCCGCGCCCCTGAGTCGATCTCCGGCCGTATGACCATAGCCGTACAGGAGGTCTTCGTCGAAGGGCTGCACAGCGCGGTCTGGGTGGCGGTTGCGGTGACCGCCGTGGCTGCTGTTGCCGCTGCGGTTCTACTGCGCGGCGAAAGTCACTCGCGCGGCGTCGAACTCACGTCGGTTGCGCACTCAGAGGTCGACGGTCAGGTGATCGCCACCAGCGCGTGACACGCAGGTGAGGATGGAGCCCGCTGCGCGCTCCGGCTCGGTCAGGATGTTGTCGCGATGGTCGATTGCCCCCGACAGCGTCCTGATCTTGCATGTGCCGCAGAAACCCTGGCGGCATGAATACGGCACTGACGGAACCTCTTTGCGGAGCGCGCTCAGCAAGGTCTCGTCTGCCGCGACGTCGATCTCCTGCCCGGTCGACGCGATCCTGACGGTGAACGGACGCCCGTTCTCCACCGGCGGCGGACTGAAACGCTCATAGTGCAGCTCGATGTCGGGGCGGTCGTGTAGATGGCGCCGCAACGATTCCAACATCGGTACCGGGCCGCAGCAGTAGACCGCGAGACCTGATGGGGCCCTTCCGGTCTGAGGGTTGATCGGTCCGAGCAATTCCTCCATGCTCGGCAGACCGTGCTCGTCGTCGGTGCGGATCGTGATCTTGTCTCCGAATCGCGCGACCTCGTCGCGGAACGGGATCGAGTCCATGCTGCGACCCGTGTAGATCATCGACCAGTCGAGACCGAGGCGCTCTGCGGCCGCCAGCATGGGCAGGATCGGCGTGATACCGATGCCAGCGGCGACGAAGCGGAGTGAGCGGGCTTGCGATCCGTAGCCGGGCAATGCGATCGGAAAAGCATTGCGCGGCCCCTTGATCTGGATCGTGTCGCCCACGCGCAGGGTGTCGTGTACCTCGACCGAACCGCCTCCACCGTCGGGGATGCGCCGCACGGCGATTCGGTAGGTGTGTCTATCGGCGGGGTCGCCGCAGAGTGAGTACTCGCGCATCCTGCCCGACGGCAGCAGGAGGTCGAGATGTGCTCCGGCATGCCATCTCTCGAGGAGCTGATCGTCGAGTCCGGCGAAGGTCAGTGCGACGACGTTCTCGTCTTGCGCGACGACCTCTCGTCCCACGATTCGCAGCGTGGTGACACCGTCGTTCTCGGCCGTCGACCGCAGTGGCGAGAACGGGCGCCAGAACGGCAACCACGTCTTGGACAGCACGGTGCCAAAGGTCATCAGGGGATCATGGCGCCATCGTCCGTAGAGATGCGGCGGCACCGAGGTCATCTCGGTGGTGTGTGGGTGTGCCCGTTGATTCATGGCGTGTTCCAGGTGTACTCAGGAAGCGTTTCGTGCTGCGGGCGAGGACGCCAGGTAGGCGACAGCCTGTGCGGTCGAACCGATTTCGTTGGGATGAAAGCCCGGTCTGAAGTAGCTCGCCGTTGCGAAGAGCACGCTGCGGATCGTCGGGAGAACGCCCGCTCGCACGCCACGTGCGTAGTGGTACTGGCGGTAGAAGTAGTTGTTGTGCTTGATCGCCGGGTCCTGATGGGTGATGAACCGGAAGCCTCGGAACAGTAGGAGTAGCAGGGTGGGCAGTGCGATCAGCATTGCCCGGCCGCGTCGAAGGTAGCTGTCACCGAAGTAGACCGCGACGTCGTGTGCGACGGCCCGGTGCTCGACCTCCTCGGCTCCATGCCAGGTGAACAGGTCCGACATCGTCGGATCGGCACCGACCTCGGTCCACGTGTTGTTGAGCGCGAAATCGCCGAGGATCGCGGTGTAGTGCTCGATCGCGGCGATGAGCCACAGTCGTTCGATGAGATGCTTCTGCTTGGCCTCTACACTGCCCTTCTCCAAGGGGCCCAACACCTTTCGGAAGACCCACTCCATCTGGCGACAGTACGGACGTGGGTCGATTCCGTGATGGTCGAGGAACTCCCAGAGTACGTGGTCGTGTGCCTCCGCGTGCATGGCCTCCTGGCCGATGAAGCCGCGCATCGTCGCAGCCAGTTCCTCGTCACGAACCAGGGGGAGCGCTTCGTTGTAGGTCTGGACAAACCAGCGCTCTCCCTCGGGGAGAAGCAGATTGAGCACGCTGATGAAGTCGGACGCGATCGGATGACCCGGAATCCAGTGCAGCGGAACGTCGCTCCAGTCGAATGCCACGTTGCGTGCGTGAAGCTCGACATCACCGGGATCGGTGTCGTTGTCTTGTGGCGTGGATGGGTGCGGTGCGAATGCTGAGGTGGTGTTCATCTTCTCGGCGTGTGAGTGCACGGGAGAAACTCCTTCGCGATGGCAGGTCAGCGGATAGCGGCGCGGTCGGGGGTCGTCGCGGTGGATGTTCGGGCGGCGATGCGTCGTACGAACTCGCGGATCGAGTCGGCAACGTAACCGGGGTTGGTCGTCGGAGCCCAGTGCGGGGTCGGTGACTCGAGACGTGTGAGATCGGGCGCGAATCGGTTCGTGTTGCGCAGCAGGTGAGTTCGCACCGCGAAGTCGCGGGTATTGACCATCTCCAGAACCGGAACGTGAGTCGTGCGCGGGTTGGGTTTGCCGACCTTACGCACCATGTTCGCTCGGTAATACCGCGCGCCGGAACGCATGTCGTTCCGCAGCGAGGGCGCGGTGACGATCTGCTCGGCAGGCGTACCGTCCATGAGCCGCAGGAATCGTCGCCACGCGCCCGGTGAGCCGAGTGTCGCGGAGATCAGCGTCGGACCGAACGGTAGGTGCAGCAGCACGATGTAGGTCGAGAAGAACGATTGCAGCAGGGTGTCGAGCGCTCGACGTGGCGTCGGATGAGAGATGTTCTCGCGCAGGAGCACTCCCACGTGGTCCAGGCACGGGCCAGAGATGGTGGTGAACGACGCGAAGTGATCTGTGGCGTCGGGGCGCGACATCGCCTCCCATGACTGGATGGAGCCCCAGTCGTGCGCTACCACATGGACTGGCGCGTCGGGGCTCACCGCGGCGGCGACCGCGTACAGGTCGTCCGCGAGCGTTTCGATGCGGTATGCCGACACCCCACGCGGATTATCGGAGACGCCGAGTCCGCGGGTGTCGTACGCGACGACCCGGAAGTCGTCGGAAAGACGCTGCGCGACCTCGGTCCACACGTGATGCGTATCCGGCCAGCCGTGCACGAACAGCACCGTCGGACGGTCGGCTGCATCGGTACCGTCTGGGTCCGCTGGGTTGCCTGCGCCTGCGACGGCCGACGTGTCGCCGGCAGGATCGTCGAACTGGAAAGTCGCGAGCCGTACGCCGTCGACGTCGATGAGTCGTTCGACCCACTGCTTCATACGTGACCCCTTCGAACCGTGATCTGGTTAACGTAACCGAGCGTCACAGCTATGTCCAGAGACGGTGACAACGAAGAGTGTCACATAACGCGCGGGCAGGGATCGGCGAATCGCGCAGAAGGTGCTGCGCCGCAGGTCATCGGGGGCGCTTCTGCAGGCGAAACTACTGGCGATACGACACTACTGGCGATACGACGACAGGAAGTTGCCGATCCGTTCGACGGCGTCCTTGAGATCGCGCGACCAGGGGAGCGTGACGATGCGGAAGTGGTTCTGATCGTCGAGGTTGAACCCGCTGCCCTGCACCACCAGGATTTTCTCCTGCAGCAGCAGGTCCTGGACGAAGAGCTCGTCGTTGTGGATCTCGTAGACCTCGGGATCGAGGCGGGGGAACGCGTAGAGCGCACCCTTGGGCTTGACGCAACTGACGCCGGGGATCTCGTTGAGCTTCTCCCACGTCACGTTGCGCTGCTCGTAGAGGCGTCCACCGGGCGCCACGAGAGCCTCGATGCTCTGGTACCCGCCGAGGGCCACCTGGATCGCATGCTGGCCGGGGACGTTCGCACACAGGCGCGTCGACGCCAGGATGCCCAGGCCCTCGATGAAGCCCTTGGCGTGGTCCTTGGGGCCGGTGAGCACCACCCAGCCAGCCCGATAGCCACAGACGCGGTACGCCTTAGAGAGCCCGTTGAACGTCAGGCAGAACAGGTCGGGGGCAAGCGAGGCGATGTTGATGTGCTCAGCGTCGTCGTAGAGGATCTTGTCGTAGATCTCATCGGCGAGGATGAGTAGCGAGTGGCGTCGGGCCACGTCGACGAGTTGCTCGAGCACCTCGCGCGAGTAGACGGCTCCCGTGGGGTTGTTGGGATTGATGACGACGATCGCCTTGGTGCGGTCGGTGATCTTCGCCTCGATGTCGGCGATGTCGGGGTTCCAGTCGTTGTCCTCGTCGCAGCGATAATGCACGGCCGTGCCGCCGGAGAGGGCCGTCATGGCCGTCCAGAGGGGATAGTCGGGCGCGGGGATCAGCACCTCGTCGCCGTTGTTGAGCAGCGCCTGCATCGTCATGGTGATGAGCTCGGAGACACCGTTCCCGAGGATCACGTCGTCGACGTCGAAGTACGGGAAGTCGGGGAGGAGCTCATAGCGGGTGACCACCGCGCGTCGCGCCGAGAGCACGCCGGCCGACTCCGAATACCCCTGCGAGTACGGCA
>NZ_LZMO01000240.1:0-109859 GCF_001665715.1 Gordonia sp. 852002-10350_SCH5691597 | reverse complement strand
GACAACTCGCTCAGAAGATCGTCGCGCGTGAGGCGTTGGTGACAAAACTCCTCGATGGTGTTGCGGCGCTGGCTGATCAGACGCGAGCCGTCGCCGCCGAGAACGGCAACAGCTTCGCGCCGATCCTGGCGAACCTCAACACCATCAGCCAGGGCCTGCAGAAGAACCAGGAGAATCTGCGCAAGCTCCTACAGATCCTTCCGGTCACCTCACGCATGCTGAACAACATCATGGCCGACGGACCACACTCCACCGGATATCTCCCCTGGGGTCTCTTCCCCGACAACTGGCTGTGTACCGCGCGCGTGGTGGACGGGTGCTGAGCATGGGAGTCGACACGTGATCATGAATCCGCACTGGCGCAGGCCGACGATCATCGTCGCCCTGACCGTTCTGGTTGTCGCATTGCTCTCGGGCTGCTCGCTGGTCCCGGCGAGTTGGAAGGTGGCCGTCGGCTCACAGATCAAGGTGACCGCCTACTTCCCGAACGTCGCCGGTCTGTACAAGGACAACGACGTCGCGGTCCTCGGAATGCCGGTCGGGCAAGTCACTTCTGTTGAGCAACAGGGCAATCGCGTCAAGGTCACCTTCACCATCGACAAGAACGTCCCCGTTCCGGTCGACGCGACCCCCGCGATCGTGAACACCTCGATCGTCACCACCCGCCACATCGAGCTGACGCCGACCTATTCCGGCGGACCGAAGCTGACAGACGGTGCCGTCCTCAAGAACGAGGGTCGTAGTCCGGTGGCCGTCGGAGATCTGTTCGACGCCGTCGATCGGCTGGTGTCGTCGCTGAGTACCGACAAGGATGGCGAGGGGCCGATCGCCGATCTGGTGGACATCACGTCGGGCACGACGTCGGGAAACGGCGAACGTATCCGTGAGGCAATCAACCAACTCGGCTCTGCGACAGACGTGTTCGCGGGTAACGGCGACCAGCTCACGCAGATCATCAAGAACACACAGAAGCTGACCGGTGCGCTGACAGCGAACTACCCGAAGATGAAGCAGTTCTCGTCGTCGATCAGTCAGGTGTCCTCGATGCTGGGTCAACAAGCACCCGGACTCACGGCGACACTCGACGATCTCAATCAGACGCTGCTCAACACGTCACAGTTCTTCGGCAACAACGCGACGTCCATCAGCGACTCGACGGGAAGGCTGAGCGCGCTGGTCCGCAATCTGAGCGATTACTCGCGGCAGGTGGTCGAGACGATCGACGTTGCGCCGCTGTTGTTCCAGAACCTGGCCAACACGGTGTCGCCGGAGCAACGCGCGTGGCGCATCCAGGTGCTCCTCGACAAGTCGCTGATCGACGGTGAGGCGCTCAACCAGTTCTGCCAGGCGATCAACCTGCAGAAGAACGGGTGTCGAACCGGACAGCTCAAGGATTTCGGACCAGACCTCGGCGTGTTCTCGAGTCTGCTGGAGATGAGCAAATGAGGCAGTACACGATCACGCTCGGCAGACCCCGATCGCCCATCTCGCGCGCCGAGATCGCGCAACTCCTGCAGCCGATGCGTCGGCGGCAGGGGGGTGTGAGGCAAGAGGTTCGAAGTCAGGTTGCGCGCCGGCCCCTGGGGTCGCGTCGTGGCGTCCCGGCGATCCTCACGTTGATCGTTGCGGCGACCGTCGGGCTGTGCGGCTGTAGCGCGATGCCCGGCCTCACGGTCGAACAACTGCCGCTGCCCGCACCGGGCGGGATCGGCGACGGCAAGACGCTGATCGCACACTTCGACAACGCGTTGAACCTGCCGACCCGCGCGAAGGTGAAACTCAACGGCACCGATGTCGGTGAGGTCAGCGACATCGCGGTGCGTGATTACACCGCCATCGTGCAGATGAAGGTTGCTCGCGATGCGCAGATTCCCGCGGGTACCGGGGCCCAACTGCGGCAGGCAACACCACTCGGCGATGTGTTCGTAGCGCTGATGCCACCGGCGAACGCATCGGGTCCGTCGGTGTCCGACGGTACGGTGCTCACCGGTCCGACGTCGGCCGCGGCAACGGTCGAGGACATCCTGGTATCTGCCGCCGCGGTGGTCGACGGGGGATCGCTCGGGTCGTTGCAGCAGATCGTCACCGAGCTGAGCGCTGCCGTCGCGGGCGGACCGAGCAGCCCCGACAATCTGCAGGGCGCCATCAAGGAGTTCACCACCGCGATCAGCAGACTGAACGCCAACTCCGCCGAGGTCGACCGCTCGATTCGCAACACCTCTGTACTGACTGGCGATCTGGCAGCGGGTCGCCCACAGATCATGGCCGCCATCAACAAGCTCGGCCCTGCGATCGACACCATCGACGGCCAGATGAATCAGATCCTGTCGACGCTCGACAAGACCAACAAGGTCACCGACGCGACCAATGATTTCCTCGGCAACGACTCCGACAGCCTGGTGT
Organism: Gordonia sp. 852002-10350_SCH5691597; assembly: GCF_001665715.1. NCBI lineage: Bacteria > Bacillati > Actinomycetota > Actinomycetes > Mycobacteriales > Gordoniaceae > Gordonia > Gordonia sp. 852002-10350_SCH5691597. Next base: position 107,456 of record NZ_LZMO01000240.1, on the reverse strand, counting down.
CGCTGATCGGAAATCTGCGAACCCTGACCGCCGAATTGCGAGACGTACCACCGATTCTCGGGCCTGTCTCGAACAACCTGCACGAGTTGACGCCCAAGTTCGCCAAGACAATTCAGGGCAACTCTGTCGCGGGCTCGGCAAAGCTGTATTGGCTCACAACAGGATTCGGGTTCGACTCGGCCAGTAGGCTGCCCGAACTGCAAGACCTTCAGGCGGGCGGACAGTCACTCCAACAGACGCTGACCCGGATTCTTGCGCAACTCAGCGGCACGAAGGGATGCTGCGGATGATCCTCTGGTTGCGAAAGCATTCGAGTCTGCTCGGCAACATCGGGCTCGTCGTCGTCATGTTGGTCGGCCTGGCCTATATCGGTTTCGGCGCGCTGAGCTGGCGTCCCTGGCAGGGTTCCTACCACCTCACGGTCAACTTCCCGATTTCCGGTGGACTGCAAGACAGTTCGCGGGTGACGCTGCGTGGCGTCGACATCGGAGAGGTCGAGTCCCTGCAGGTGCAACCGCAGTCGGTGCAGGCCCGCCTCACCATCGACGACGACGTCAAGATCAACCGGAACTCCCTGGTGTCGGCGCTGGGTTTGTCGGCGGCAGGCGAGCAGTACGTCGACTTCACACCCGCGACGAGCAGCGGCCCGTACTTCACCGACGGCGACACGATCGAGGTCAATCAGACGCACGTCACGGCGCCGTTCTCGTCGCTGCTCGAGTCGTCGTTGAATGTCATCAGTCAGATAAACTCCGTGAAGCTCCGTGCCACAGTGTCGAGTCTCGACATCGCGCTGACCCCGGAAACCGGGCAGGCCAATCAACTGCGAACGTTCTTCGACGCCGCGGGCACGGTCTTCGCTGACCTGCGTCGGGTGCTGCCCGAGACCACGAAACTCATCCAGCAGACCGGCACCATCCTCGCCACGACGGCCAACGTCCAGCCGGATTTCGGGACCACAACGGCGGGCGCGAGTGCTGTGATCAACTCAGCGGTTGCCGCGAACGGGGAACTCAACACCTTGCTCGGCAAGGGGCCTGCTCAGTTCACCAGCCTGAGTGGCTCCCTGAGTCAGATCCGCGATCCGTTGACCGGAGTGCTCCAGCAAGTGGCCGACATTGCGCGTCAGGGAGCGCTGCGCGCGCCGGCGCTCGCAACCCTGCTGCCGTCGATCCGTGACGCGTCTTACATCAGCCAGGACATGTTCCACGATGGTGCGTGGTGGGTGATGGCGTCGATCTTCCCGCGGCCCTACTGCAACTACGCGGTCACTCCGATCCGGCCGACCAAGGTGCTCGAAACGGTGATTCCGACCAATCTGTACTGTGTCACCGAAGACAAGAACCAGCAGATCCGGGGCTCGGCCAACGCGCCCCGACCTCCCGGTGACGACACCGCGGGACCGGCCCTGGGCGCCGACCCGAACGCACGGACGGTACCGCTGGGATAGGGACTGGCCTCCGCCGGGATTCGACGGCGTGGGCGCCGTGACGACCACGGCCGCAGCCACCCGCGACGCCGCACATCGCGCCCGCCCTCTGGCGGGCGAGCAACTGAACTGGAAGCACATGACAGCCGACAAGAACACCGACGACACCAACGCTGACGACAACACCACCGACGACACCAACACCGGCGACACCAACACCGGCGACACCAACACCGAAGAAACCACCGGCGACGCCAATGAGGTCGCGACCGAAAAGGTAGAACCCGCGTCGTCGGACAATGTCACCGAGTCTCAGGCACCTCGGACGAAGAGTGCGCGTGCGGCGGCTCGCAGGTCGAGCGCGGTCTCCGACGCAACGGCTCCGAAGACGGCAGCTCAAGAGACTGCCGCCCAGGAGACCGCCGTTCGTGAGAACGCCGCTCAGGAAAACCAGGGTGCAGCGCAGGAGAAGAACGAGCGCAAGGGTTCTCGCCAGGTCTCTGTCACCATCAGCACCGCGGGAATTCTCAAGGTCCTCGCCGGGCTCGTAGTGGTTGCCCTGATCGTGGGCGTCGGATTGCTCGGTTGGGGCTACTACCGGGATCAGCAGAAGCTGGCTGCCTTCGACGATGCGAAGTCGGCATCGTCGGTCTTCACGGTCAAGCTCGTCAGCACGATGAACTCCGACGCCGTCGGCGACATGAAGACGTTGCTGGGGCCGCTGAGTACCGGCGACTTCAAGCAAAATCTCGAGCGCGAGCAGAACGACGGTTCCAAGGCGCTGCGTGATCTCAACGTCAAGGCCACACCGACGGTCAAGTCGGTGTCGGTCGAGTCGTTCGAAGCCGATCGTGCGTCAACGGCCGTGCTCGTCGAGGTGTCCGGTACCAGCACGATCGCTCCCAGCGGAGGTAAGGAGCTGATGCTCGTCTGGCTCGACCTGGTCAAGGAGGACGGCTCCTGGAAGGTATCCAAACTCAGTGGGGCACAAGCAGGTCTGGGACAGCAGCAGGGAACGAATGGCCCGGCGGCCGATAATCAGGGCGGTTCGCAGAGCCCCGCACCGGCCGCGCCCTCACCTGCCGCGCCGGCTCCTGCTCCCGGCGGCTGAGCCCGCCGGGGCGACGTCGGCCCCAGTCGCCGCTGGCCCCGCCCCAGTCGTCGCCGGCCCCGTTATCGCCGCTGACTTGGCGGCGGTTGTCGCGGCGGTGTCACCGTCCGGTGCGCGCACCAATATCGCCACCGGGTTCGCCGTACGCAATTCCCCGAGGTCTGCGACGCCTCGATAGACCTTGTCCGACAACACATCACGCCAGGTCCCAGCGGGTAGGTCGAGAAAGGTCAGTGCTGCGTCGTCGATGAGGCTGTGTGTGAATCGGGCCGTCACTACGATCACCTCGGTCACCCCGCCGACGACGCGTCCGAAGGCGATCGCATGGTCGGCGCCCGGTCCGTCGGCGTAGATCGGTAGATAGCCGCTACCGCGATCAAACGCTGCCGGGTGTGCGGCGCGTACCGCGAGAGCGGCACGCACCACTCGCGCCTTGGGATGATCCAATGAGCGGTCGTAGTCGACGGGGCGCCGATTGTCGGGATCGACGAGCGAGTCGTCCCACCACTCGGTGCCCTGATAGATGTCCGGCACGCCCGGGCACAGGAGCGCAATCGCCTTGCGTGCCAGCGTTTCCTGCTCCCACGCCGAGGCGATGCGCGCCACGAAGCGTGAGATCGACTCGGCCGCGGCGCCATTGGTGATCTCGTCGATCCAGGCGTCGATCTGACTCTCGAACTCCTCGTTGACGTCGGTCCACGACGTGTGCAGTTCGGCCTCCCTCGTCGCCTTGCGTGCGTAGTCGTACAGGCGTTGTCGAAGGTCGTCGCCGACCGTCGCGCTGCCGGGTGGATCGCCGATCGGCCAGACGCCGATGATGTTCTGTAGCAGGAAGTAGCCGGTGAGGTCGTCGGGTGGCGGCCAATTCGACCACAGCTCGTCGACGAGGAGGGACCACCGTTCGGGCACCTGGGCGAGCAGCGCGATCCGGGCGCGTACGTCCTCACCGCGTTTGGTGTCGTGGGTGCTGGTCGCCGTCATGGCCTGTGGCCACTGCGCCGCGCGAATCTCGTTGTGGTTGTGGAAGTTCTGCAGGCTCATGGTGGGGTCGGCGGGGTCGCTGCCGACTTCGAGCGACGAGACCAGTCGCGCCGTGCGGTAGAAGAGGCTGTCCTCGATACTCTTCGCGGTCACGGCACCGCCGGTCTGCGCCAGGCGAGAACTCGCGGCGCCCTCGTGGGCTGTCGCAGTGATCACGGTATCGATGGCGGCGGCGAGATCTGCTCTGCGCGCGGCGATCTCGGTCGCTGTGGTGATCAGCAGGGGGCGTAGCGAAGGGTAATCGGCGCGATACACGGGCAGTGTCGCGATGAGCTCCGCGGTCGCTTCGGCGACGGCGTTCGAGTCGGCGTCGGGATCCGAGTGGGTGATCGCACGGACCAGTCTGCGGTGTTCGCTGCCGAACTTGTCGCGCAGTGTCTGCAGCTTGCGTTCGCGTTCCTGCGAGTGCAGCCAGTGCGAATCACCCGGCACACCGGTGACGCGTAGGTGGATCTCGTCGAGTTCGACGACCCCCGACGGTGCCGTGAACACCGCGTCGATGACCCGCATCTGGTCGTATCCGGTGGTTCCCTGGACGGGCAGGGTCGGTTCGAGCGGCTCGTCGGCCGCGAGGATCTTCTCGATGTAGAGCAGCGAGTCGGAGCCGATGTCGCTGCGCAACTCGTTGAGGTAGTCCATCGGTTGCCAGAGACCGTCGGGATGATCGACGCGGAGCCCGTCGATGAGCTCGGCGTCGAAGAGCTCGTTGATCCAGGTGTGCGTTGCGCGATAGACCTCGTGGTCTTCTTGGCGTAGGCCCGCCAGCTCGTTGACCGTGAAGAATCTGCGGTAGCCGATGAGGCCGCTGTCCCACGGCACCAGCCGATAGTGTTGGCGCGCATGCACATCTTGTGCGCTACCACCGAGAGTTCCTGGTGCGGTGGGGAATTCGTGGTCGTAATAACGCAGAACGCCGTGCGAGTCGACGGTCAGCGGCGACAGGTCGCCGTCGGAGGCGACCACGGGGATCGCGATCTTGCCGTCGCACCCGTTCTCCGACGAGAAATCGACGTCGAAATACGACGCGTACCGCGACCCGGAGCCGCGTCGCAGCAGGTCGGCGAACCACGGATTGCGCATGACCTCTGCAACACCGGTGTGGTTGGGCACGATGTCGATGATGATTCCCAGGCCACGCTCGGACGTCGCGACCCGGAGTGCGCGGAGCCCGTCGAGACCACCGAGAGTGGCAGACACCTGGGGCGGCGGCACCCAGTCGTAGCCATGCGTCGACCCGGGCATGGCGGTCCCGATCGGTGACAGATAGACATGGCTGATGCCCAGCGCCACAAGGTGATCCAGGATGCCGATGGTGGCGGCGAAGTCGAAATCCGGTGTCAGTTGTACCCGGTAGGTGGCGATCGGGTGTGGGCGATCGCGTGTCTTCATGTCAGTGTGCGCAAAACGAGGAGTGAACGTGCACCGATCGTGACGGTGCTGCCACAGGGCGCCGACTCGATGTCGGAGTCGCCTCGCGGATGCGTGGTGTTCAAGACGCCCTCCCACTCGCGGCCGAGACGTTCGGATGCCAACGTGAACTCGATGTCCTCGTAATGTGCGTTGAAGCAGATCATGAAGCTGTTGTCGGAGATGACCTCACCGCGTTCGTTCTTCTCTGCAATGCCGTTGCCGTTGAGGAAGACCGCGAGGCTCTTGCCGAATCCGCTGTCCCAGTCGGCGGTCGTCATCGCCTCGCCCGAGGGCGTCAGCCACACGATGTCGAGCATGTCCTGCCCCCACCGGATCGGCTTGCCCGCGAAGAAGCGTCGACGTCGGAACACCGGGTGCTTGGTCCGTAGATCGATGGCCTTGCGGGTGAATTCGAGAAGGTCTGAATTCTTGTCGGCGAGAGACCAATCCATCCACGCCAGCGGCGAGTCCTGGCAGTACACGTTGTTGTTGCCCTGCTGGGTACGACCGATCTCGTCGCCGTGCGCCAGCATCGGGGTGCCCTGCGACAGGAACATCGTCGCGAGGATGTTGCGCTGTTGGCGCGCGCGGAGCTCGTTGACCTCCGGATCGTCGGTGGGACCCTCGACGCCACAGTTCCACGACCGGTTGTGGCTCTCGCCGTCGCGGTTGTCCTCACCGTTGGCCATGTTGTGTTTCTCGTTGTAGGACACCAGGTCTCGCAACGTGAAGCCGTCGTGGGCGATGACGAAGTTGATACTCGCGGACGGTCGTCGGCCGGTGGATTCGTACAGATCCGACGATCCGGTGAGCCGAGAAGCGAACTCGCCCAACGTCGCTGGCTCGCCGCGCCAGTAGTCGCGCACGGTGTCGCGGTACTTGCCGTTCCACTCGGTCCACAGCGGCGGGAAGTTGCCGACCTGATAGCCGCCCTCGCCGATGTCCCAGGGTTCGGCGATGAGCTTGACCTGGCTGACAACCGGATCCTGTTGCACCAGATCGAAAAAGGCCGACAGGCGGTCGACGTCGTGCAGTTCGCGTGCGAGCGTCGACGCGAGGTCGAAGCGGAATCCGTCGACGTGCATTTCGAGCACCCAGTAGCGCAGTGAGTCCATGATCAGCTGCAGCGTGTGCGGATGGCGTCCGTTGAGGCTGTTGCCTGTGCCCGTGTAGTCCATGTACATCTCGGGCTGGCCGTCGACGAGTCGGTAGTAGGCGCCGTTGTCGATGCCGCGGAAGCAGATGGTCGGGCCGAGGTGGTTGCCCTCTGCGGTGTGGTTGTAGACCACGTCGAGGATCACTTCGATACCTGCGGTGTGGAACGCACGCACCATCGCCTTGAACTCGGTCACGGCGCTGGCCGGTTGATCCGGATTCGACGCGTACTCGAGGTGTGGTGCGAAGAAGCCGAACGTGTTGTAGCCCCAGTAATTGCGTAAACCCTTGTCCCGTAGGACGAAATCCTGCATGAACTGGTGCACCGGCATGAGCTCGATCGCTGTGATGCCGAGTTCTTTGAGGTGGTCGATGATCACCGGGTGGGCGAGACCGGCATAGGTGCCGCGCAACTGCTCGGGGATGTCGGGGTGGGTCGCGGTCATGCCTTTGACATGCGCTTCGTAGATGACCGTCTGGTGATAGGGGCGTCGAGGCGCGCGGTCGTGCTGCCAGTCGAAATAGGGGTTGATGACCACCGACAACATGGTGTGGCCGAGTGAATCGAGTTGCGGCATCGACGGCGACTGGTCGACCGGCTCGTCGTCGGCAGGCACGAGTGTCTCGGTGTCGGCGTCTTCGATGAGTGTCTCGGTGGCCTCGGCTGGGATGTCCTGGGCTGGGACGTCCTGGGCTGGGGTGTCATCGGATGCGGGGTCAGCGGGCGTCGTGCTCGCCGATGGGTCTGCGTCGACGTCGGCGGTACCGCTCTCGGAGTCGTCGGACGCCGGTGCCACAGGCCCCGTTGCCGCAGCGTCGGATGTCGCGGCCTCTGGGGCCCCTGCGTCTGAGGCGGGATCGTGTGCGCTCGCGGTGGTGGCCGACGACGTCTCGTAATCGTCGGAGCCGGGATCGGCTGTGGCCCGCAACGATTGTTCGGCGGGTACGACCGGGGGCTCGCCACCGTCGTCGTCGGATTCGGACGTGGCCATCGCATAGGAGAACAGCGATTCGTCGCCGTCGAAATCCCCGTGAAAAGCCTTGCCGTACGGGTCGAGCAGCAGCTTCGACGGGTCGCAGCGCAACCCGCTCGCCGGATCGTAGGGTCCGTGGATGCGGTACCCGTAGAACTGACCGGGACCAATGTTCGGCAGGTAGCAATGCCAGCAGTAGCCGTCGACCTCGTCGAGACGAATGCGGCGCTCGCGCCCGTCCCTGTCGATGAGACACAGGTCGACGGCCTCGGCGACTTCGGAGAACAGCGAAAAGTTGGTTCCCACACCGTCATACGTTGCGCCGAGTGGATACGGCGTACCCGGCCAAACCGGGATGGGCTCTGGCTCGGGAGCTACGAGCGCTTCCGCTTGCTCGGGGGTGTCGGGCGGCAGCGATCCCGGCGCCGACTCTGGTGAGCGCGGGGGAGCTGCCGTCGTTGCGTCGGCCGTCTGTCCGACGCTGTGGGCATCGGTGCCGGGTGCCGGCTCGTGGGGCGCCGTGTTGTCGGTCGGCGGTACGGTCATGCCCACCTTTTCGCAGTCATGACATGACCCTAGCCGCCATACGCGCCGTCTTCATCTCGGGGAAAAGCCGCGCGAGTGTGGGCTGGACGACACCCCGCGGTTGATCTGCATCGGTCGGTTCGCTTCGGCCAGTGCCGCAGGGGGCAGCAGGCTGCGCCGCTGAGCTGACAGCGGTCGACGCCGGCTGCCGCCTCAGCGGTGGTTGGGACCGGTCCAGGGCAGGGCCTGCGCCATCTGGCGTTCGACCTCGTCGGTGAGACTTCGCACGTAGGTCGCGCTCAGATGATGCCAGTCCTTGTAGACGATGATGTTGCCCACCACCGCCGGGCATTCTGTCGGGGTGCAGATGCCGTCCGACACGTCGAGCGGATGGAACAGTGGCTTGCCGTCGGCGAACGGCGCTGCGGGATCGGTCGGGGAGAGCACCCGCGCCCGATCCGAGCCACATTCGGATGCGGTTCCGCCGTCGGACAGGCACGTCGGGGTGTCGAGAGCGCCCGTCGGTCCCATCGGCCACGGTGTGTCGCGCATGCCGAGAACGGGGATGCCCGCATCCATGAACTGCGTGAAGATCGGCTTGTAGTCGTCGGGCATCCAGTCGCCCGGCTTGTAGTCGCGGGGACGGGTCGAGTTGGTGAACACCGCGTCGGGTTTGTCGGCGATCACCTTGGCCATCACGCGCTGCACCCAGTCGTGGCACTGCGGATACGGCACACCCCGCTGTTTGGGCACCAGTTCCGTGGACAGCGGGCACCCCATCTTCAGGTAGGTCGTGACCTTGAAGTGGTTGCGTTTGCCCAGCTCGTCGAGTGCGGTGATCCAGAATTCGGCATGCGAACCACCCGCTAGGGCAATAGTTTTCGTCGCGGTCGGGTCACCGTAGACGCCGACGTGGATCTCCGGGTCCTCGAACGAACTCATGAAGCCCTGCGTCGATGTCTCCGGGAAGTCGCCGAGGACTGCCAGCGGTGTCGGTTGGGGATCGAGGGCGGGCACCGGCCAGCCGTTGAGTAGAGCGCGAGCGCCGGGGTAGGAGTGCGGGTCGAGGTTCGCTGTGTTGACGACGGTGTTCGCGACGTGACGGTCCCAGAGGTTGACCCCGACGGCGACGCCGATCGACAAGACGACCAGCGCGGTCGTCACCACCGACGTGTAGCTGAGCCACCGTGTGTGGCCCTTCCGGTCGCCGTGGGCCAGCTTCGAGCGGTCGCCGCCGCGCAGCGGGTCCTCGACGTAGCGCTTCGTCAGCCAGGCCAGACCGATGGACACGGCGAGCAGCCCGATGCCCTCGATGATGTTGGCGTGGTCTTTGCCGCGCCAGGTGAGATAGAAGATCAGCAGCGGCCAATGCCACAGGTACAGCGAGTACGCGATGGTGCCGAGCCACACCGGTACGCGGCTGGACAGCGCCCGGTTGACCGCCGGCTGCGACTGATCGATCGCTTCGTGCCTGGACCGGGGACGTTCCAGCGCGGTGGCTCCTGCCCAGATGATGACGAGCGTCGAACCCACCGGCACCAGCGCCCACGGACCCGGGTACGAGTCGACGCCGTCGATCCACCACCCACAGGTCACGATTAGGGCGAGTGCGACGAGTGCCGCGGTGTTGCGGAGCCAACGGGGAACGTGCCAGCGCGGCAACCAGATGGCGAGCAGACCGCCGGCGATCGGCTCCCACAGGCGCGAGAGGGTGTCGTAGTAGTTCCACTGTTGATTGACGCCCATCCGCATGTGCGCCCAGTAGAACGAGACAGCGGCGACCGTCAACAGGGCGAGGCCGACGAGAATCCGGATCGTCTTGGGCTCGGCTATCGATCGAATGATCGCTGACAGCAACTTGATCGTTCCGGCCGCGATGACCGCAGCAAACAACATGCCGACGAAGAACTGTCCCTGCACCGACATGGACCAGATGTGCTGCAGCGGACTGTTCGCGGAACTTGCTGCGAGGTAGTCCTGCGAGTTCAGCGCCAGATACCAGTTCTGGTAGTACAGCGCCGACGCGCGCAGCTCGCGTCCGATGTTGAGCCAGCGGGTCTGCGGAAGTACGACGACGGTGAGGATCGCGACTGCGATGAGAACCGTGAACAGGGCAGGCAGCAGTCGACGCAATAGTCGCTTCAGGCGCGGCCACGGGTTGAGCGCCTCGATGAACGTGACGTGCGTGGCCTGACTGTTGATCGCATGACGCAGCAGCGATCCGATGAAGAAGTAACCCGACAGGGCGAGGAAGACGTCGACGCCGCCGGACACCCGACCGAACCAGATGTGGAAGCAGGCAACCAGCATGATCGCGATCCCGCGGAGACCGTCGAGATCGGTGCGATACGCGGGGAGCGGTGGGACGGGCTCGTTCCGGCTAGGGGTCGTCACCACTTGGGTTGGGGCTGCCACGTCAGTCGTGCTTGCTTCCGTGTCGGGGGCTGGGACGAGTCGGTGGCGACCTATCCACACACATGCGCGGTGGACGACAACCGCCGTACTCCGCGTAGGAGGCTACCCGCCGCAACTGTGAAAAACCCATTCCAGCGGGTCCGACACACACTCGGCGGGGTCTCTGCGACTCCGGTGCTGCCGTCGGTTCTAAGGGAACTGGCGACGCAGACCCAACGCGCGTGCCGTCACGAAGGTCGCCATCACGATGATCGTCACCGCGACCACCACGACCACCCACGTCGACATGACCGTCGAAAAGCCGAGCATCCACGCGCTGCCCACTCCGACCACCGTCGCGATTACCGCGCCGACCGGCAGCAGCAGGGCGGTGGCAACCACAGTCGGCGCTGTCGCAGGATCGCCGGATACGCGCAGTGCCAGGTAGACCGCCGCCACCGACAAGGCGTACGCGGTGATGCCGCAGATGCCGTAGAGCGCAAGCGGAGGGAAGTGTTCGGGGAGTTCGACGATCATCCCGACTGCGATCAACGCCGGTAACACTCCGATGACGCATCCGAGAAGGCCTGCGAGGACGGTGCGTCCGAAGCCGCGGTGCGCCCGCATACGAATACCTGACAGATACAGGAGAACACCGCATGCGGCTCCCAGAGCGGCGCCCACTGCGGCGACGACGAGGTAGCGCACGAACTCGGATGCACGCACCAAGCCTGCCGGGGAGGACCAGGACACGTAGTAGGAGCCATCGGCTGCACCTGACATCCCGACTAAGAGAGCCGCCGCCAGCAACGCGATCGCGCACCCCGCGAGCATCAGTGCCAGACAGAGTCGACCCATGCCTCACATGATGCCGCACGCAACGCGTCTACAGCGGCAGTACTCAGTGAGTTCCTACATCCGGATCGGCGCGCGCTCGGTGTCGAGCGCCGTCGAGGAGTACGCCGAGCGCGTCGTCGAATTCTGCTGCGAAGTCGCGACCCGACGGGCCGGTGACTCCGAGCCGTTCCATCTGGGCTCGCGTTTGCTCCTCGATCGTCAGCCCGATGATGAGCTGGCATATCGCGGTGGCGACTCCATGTGCGTCGCGCGGGGTGAGGCCACCGGAGACAGCGACGTCGGTCAGGTCGTCGGACACCGTTCGCGTCGCGAGACCCGAGGCCCATGCCGACGAGACCACCTCGGCGCTGTCGGGGACGGCGAGCAGCGCTGTCCGCATGCCGATCGCGATCTCGGCGAGTCGGGTGTCCCACCGCTGAGCGGAATCCGACGGGTTGATGTCTTCGAGGATGTCGTCGGCGAGCGCGGCGAGCAACGACTGCTTGTTGGGAAAGTGCCAGTACAGCGCGTTGGGGCGGACACCGACCTCGGTCGCCAGCCTGCGCATCGAGAGGTCGGCGAGGCTGTAGTCGGTCAGGATGCCGCGCGCGGCGCGCAGAACGTCGGCGCGGTTGTTGCTCACCGCGTCAGGGTATCCAGGCTGTCTCGCCGTGACGCAACCTGTACGGCGTTCAGGAGAAACCTGTACAGTGTCCAGGAGTTCGGGCCGCGATGGTGTCCGGTACCACTCTGAGCCGGCGAGGAAGGACGCGCCACATGGATGCAGCCGACATCAGCCGCGTCGACGCAGCACACATCTGGCACCCCTACGGCGCCATGCCGTCGCCGACGCAGCCACGCGTCGTGCGCGGCGCCGACGGTGTGCGACTCACGCTCGCCGACGGCGGTGAGGTCATCGACGGAATGAGCTCGTGGTGGGCCGCCATCCACGGTTATCGCCATCCGGTGCTCGACGCCGCGGCACGCGATCAGCTGGCGTCGATGAGCCACGTGATGTTCGGCGGGTTGACCCACGAGCCCGCCGCACGGCTCGCGCAGTTGCTCGTCGACATCACACCGGCGCCTCTGCAGAAGGTGTTCTTCTGCGATTCGGGTTCGGTGTCGGTCGAGGTTGCGGTGAAGATGGCACTGCAGTACTGGCGCAGTCGCGGCAAGCCCGGCCGCACGCGCCTGCTGACCTGGCGCGGTGGGTACCACGGCGATACCTTCACGCCGATGAGCGTCTGCGATCCCGAGGGCGGGATGCACGCGATGTGGCGTCGGGTTCTGGCCGACCAGGTGTTCGTGCCCGCCCCGCCCGCAGACTTCGACGCGGGCTACGTCGACTCCTTCGAGGCCGCTGTCGTTGCACACCGCGACGAACTCGCCGCGATCATCGTCGAACCCGTTGTGCAGGGCGCCGGCGGTATGCGCTTCCACGATCCCGCTTATCTCGGCGAGCTGCGTCGAATCTGCGATGAGCACGACCTGCTCTTGATCTTCGACGAGATCGCCACCGGATTGGGGCGCACCGGCGAACTGTTCGCCGCCGACCACGCGCGCGTCTCGCCCGACATCATGTGTGTCGGCAAGGCGCTGACCGGCGGCTACCTGACCTTGGCTGCGACGCTGTGCACCACAGCGATCGCCGAGACGATCAGTGCGGGTGAAGCGGGTGGATTGGCGCACGGTCCCACGTTCATGGCCAATCCGCTCGCCTGTGCGATCGCTGTCGCGTCCACCGAACTGCTGCTCGACGGCCCGTGGCGACGCCGCGTCGCCGACATCTCCGACGTGCTCGCGCGAGGACTCGCGCCGCTGACCGACCTGGCCGGGGTTCGTGATGTCCGCACGTTCGGGGCCATCGGCGTCGTCGAACTCGACGACCAGGTCGACGTCGCCGCAGCCACGGATGCCGCCGTCGACGCCGGCGTGTGGTTGCGGCCCTTCCGCAACCTGATCTACACGATGCCGCCCTTCGTCTGCACCGACGCCGACGTCGAGACGATCTGCTCCGCAATCGCCGCGGCAACGACAGCGTCGTGTGCACAACTGGTCGGCGCGGGAGGTGCCCGATGACATCGGATCACGCGACGCTGGGTTCTGGGTTGGGCTCTCGGTTGGGCGAGGTCGACATGCTGCGGGCCGCGAGCGGTACGGCGGTCGACGACGCGTCGGCCCTTGACTGGCTTGCCGATGCCGCTGCGGCGCGCAATTCGGCTGGGCTGCACCGTGTCCCATTCGTCCGCGACGCCGGAGCGTCGTTGCTCAACCTGGCGTCGAACGACTACCTCGGACTCTCGACACACCCAGCAGTGCTCGCGGGTGCGCATGCTGCGCTCGACGAGTTCGGGGCGGGGTCGACGGCGTCGCGACTCGTCGCGGGCACCACACGGTTGCACGTCGACTTCGAGGATGACATCGCCGACTTCATGGGTTTCGATGCGGCACTGTGCTTTTCGTCCGGCTACCTCGCCAACGTCGGAACCATCACCGCACTCGTCGGCCGCGGCGACCTCATCGTGTCCGACACCGGAACCCACGCGTCGCTCATCGACGGGTGCCGACTGTCGCGCGCGCGAGTGGTCGTCGTCGACCGTGGCGATGTCGCGGCCGTCGCAGCGGCACTCCGTGGCCGCACAGAAGAGCGGGCACTGGTGGTCACCGATTCCGTCTACTCGGTCGACGGCGAACCGGCACCCGTCGAGCAGCTCTACCGCGTTGCCCGCGAACACTCTGCGGCGCTGCTCGTCGACGAAGCGCACGCACTCGGAGTACGCGGACCAGGTGGCAGAGGACTGATCGCCGAAGTCGGACTGTCCGGTGCGCGCGATCTCGTCGTCACGACAGTGTGCTCCAAGTCGCTCGGCGCACAGGGCGGCGTGGTCCTTGCGACTCCTGCTGTCCGTGAGCACCTGATCGACGTCGCGCGTGCCTTCATCTTCGATACCGGACTCAACCCGGCAGCCGTCGGTGCGGCGCGTGCTGCGCTGGGGGTCTTGCGTGCGCAGCCGGAGCTACCGGACCGATTGCGGCACAACGCAACCCGCATGGCTCGCAGCCTCGGTGCGTCGGTCCCGGCTGCCGCCGTGATCTCGCGCATCGTCGGCGACCCGCAGCCCGCGGTCGACGCCGCCGCACGGTGCCGGGACAGCGGAGTGTTGGTCGGGTGCTTCCGACCGCCGTCGGTACCGCCGGGGACGTCGAGACTGCGCCTGACGGTTCGCGCCGATCTCGACGATGCGACCGTCGACCGCGCCGCCGACGTCATCGGCACGGCTCTGGCCGAAGGCGGAGGTGCACGATGACGGGACGTGCCCTCCTGATCACCGGCACCTCGACCGACGTGGGCAAGACGATCGTCACCGCTGCGCTCGCGTGCGTTGCGGGAGGATCGGCCAGTGGCGTCGGCGTGGCGGTGTGCAAACCCGCGCAGACCGGCGTCGAGCCAGGTGAGCCGGGTGATCTCGCGACTGTTTCTCACCTCGCGGGTGTAGCGGATCTGGTCGAGTGTGCGCGCTATCCGGAGCCGCTGGCGCCGGAGACCGCGGCGATGCGCGCAGGACTCGCACCACTGAGCCTCTCGACCATCGTCGATGCTGTCACCGAGCTTGTTTCGACTCATCGGTTGACCCTCGTCGAGGGAGCCGGCGGGGTACTGGTGCGCCTCGCGCCCGACCTCACCGCACTCGACGTCGCGTACGCGATCGGAGCGGACGCGGTCGTCGTCGTCCAGGCAGGCCTCGGTGCGCTCAATCACGCCGAGCTGACCGTCGAAGCGTTGCGGGCGAGGGGAATTCGTCCCGCCGGACTCGTCATCGGCTCATGGCCGCGCGATCCCGACCTCGCCATGCGATGCAATCGCATCGACCTGCCCCGGCTCACGGGTGTACCCGTCGTCGGCGTCATACCGGAGGGTGTCGGGGAGCTCGAGCCCGATCAGTTCCGGGCCGCGGCGCCCACCTGGTTCGATCCCGACTTCGTCGCAGACCTCAATTCTCGTTCCGCGCCCGACAAGATCGCGGCAGATCAGCCCATCGAAGGAGTTCACGCATGACACAGGCACCCGTAGATCCGACGCTCGGCGCCGCGACCGCGCAGGCGTCGTCGGCCGACATCCTCGACGTCGCTCGCGTCCAGGTCCTCGAACGCGGCGAGCCCTTGGATCGCGACCAGGTGCTCGAGGTGCTGCGGCTTCCCGCCGAGCGCCTCACCGAACTGCTGCAGGTCGCCCATGACGTCCGGATGCGGTGGTGCGGACCGGAGGTCGAGGTCGAGGGCATCATCTCGCTCAAGACCGGCGGCTGCCCGGAGGACTGCCATTTCTGTTCGCAGTCAGGGCTTTTCGCGTCGCCGGTGCGCAGCGCGTGGATCGACATCCCATCGCTGGTGGAGGCTGCCAAGCAGACGGCGAAGACCGGCGCGACGGAGTTCTGCATCGTCGCGGCCGTGCGTGGCCCGGACAAGCGACTGCTGTCGCAGGTGGCCGCGGGAATCGAAGCCATTCGCAATGAGGTCGACATCCAGATCGCCTGCAGCCTCGGCATGCTGACGCAGGAGCAGGTCGATCAGTTGCGTGACATGGGTGTTCACCGCTACAACCACAACCTCGAGACCGCGCGCAGCCACTTCCCGAACGTGGTCACCACCCACACGTGGGAGGAGCGGTGGGACACGCTGCGCATGGTTCGCGACGCCGGTATGGAGGTGTGCTGCGGTGGCATTCTCGGCATGGGGGAGAGCCTCGAACAGCGCGCCGAGTTCGCGGCAGACCTGGCTGCCCTCGAACCCGACGAGGTTCCGCTCAACTTCCTCAATCCGCGTCCGGGAACCCCGTTCGGCGACCTCGACGTGCTGCCTGCGGCCGAGGCGCTCAAGGCCGTGGCGGCGTTCCGCCTCGCTCTGCCGCGCACGATCCTGCGTTTCGCGGGTGGCCGCGAGATCACGCTGGGCGACCTCGGCGCCAAGCAGGGAATCCTCGGTGGCATCAACGCGGTCATCGTCGGCAACTACCTGACCACGCTCGGCAGGCCTGCCGAGGACGACCTCGATCTCCTCGACGACCTCTCGATGCCGATCAAGGCGCTCAACGACAGCATCTGAGTCCGGCGCCGAGAACGGGCGGATTCGGCTCGGCGCCGGGAGCGTGCGAGCGGGCCGTCTCGGCTCGGCGCGGGGAGCGTGCGAGCGGGCCGTCTCGGCTCGGCGTGCATACTCGAATTCGATGACCTACGAGCTGAGAGGACGCCGATGACTCCGACGCCCACCGTCGAGCCGGGTGCGCGAAGCCCCATCGACATCCCCGGTCCGCTCGACGAACCGTGCCGGTACGGCGTGTACACCGGCATCGAACTCGACCTGCAGGCGGCCGACGCCGTGCCGCAGGCGGCACGTCTCGGTTTGGAGCCGCCCCGGTTCTGTGGCCAGTGCGGCAGGCGAATGGTGGTGCAGGTGCGCCCCGACGGGTGGGATGCACGTTGTTCGCGCCACGGTGTCGTCGATTCGTCGCAACTTGGTCGACGATGATGGCGCAGGCTTATCCGGGGGCACCCGGCTATCCGGTGACGGCGAAGCGAAAGCACTCGCCAGCGCCGCTGGTTGTCGTCGGTGTCGTGGTGCTGTTGCTCGGCGTCGTGTTCGGTGTGGCGTGGGCGGTCACGACCCCCGCGATGACCGGGACGGTGACTGCGCAGGGTGCCGCTGTGCCGTCGGAACAGCTCGGTGAGGAGTTCGCCGGTGTTGCGGTGTTCGCGTTCTGGATGCTCGCCTACGGTGCGGTCGCGGCGGCGCTCGCATGGTTCGCCGCCCGCTACTGGAGAGGTCTTATCGGTTACGGCGTAACCTTCGTGACCGCAGTGATCGGCACCGTGATCGCGGGATCCATCGGCACGTGGGTCGCGCACCTACACTTTCCGGATCCGTACGACGTCGGGATGGGGCAGACGTTCCGTGTCGTCCCCGACCTCGTGCTCGACGGCGCCACACGCAGCGGGTTCTCGGCGCCGTGGATTCTCCTCATCTGTGCACCACTGACCGTGAGTCTCGTCTATCTGGTGTGTGCGCTCGCGAACAGCGACGCCGACCTCGGTGTGGGCGACGGAGCCGTCGACGACGTGGATCGTTCGCTCACAGTGGGGGTTTGAGCGTTGCGAACTCGTCGGTGACGCGTAACTCGTTGTCGGCGAAGGCATAGAGCGCGGGCGGCCGCCCGCCCGTCCGGCCCGTCTTTCCGACTGTCCCGGTGGCCACGACAACGCCACGTCGGCTGAGTATGCGCAGAAGGTTGGTCGTGTCGACCGGGTAACCCAGTGCAGCACAATAAATTTCGGATAGCTCAGACATCGGGAACCTGGTCGGTGCCAAGGCGAAGGCAATATTGGTGTACGAGAGTTTGGCTGCCAGACGTCGACGCGCTGCGGCGATGATGTCGGCGTGGTCGTGAGCCAACACGCTGAGGGAGTCCACCGGCAGCCACGCCGCGGTGTCGGGTAGTCGTGCAGGCGCGTCGGTGGGTACCAGGCCCAGATATGTCGACGCAATGGTTCGACGCCCGGGTGTGCGATGTGGTGCTGAGAACACCGAGAGCTGCTCGAGGTGTGCGACCTTGCGGATGTCCATCGTGTCGGCAAGCTGGCGTCGAGCAGTCTCCGAGAGACTTTCATGTGGTGCGACCCCGCCGCCCGGAAGAGCCAACGGCTCGTCGTCGTGCTGCCGCCACAGAAGAACGCACAGATGGGGCTCGTCGTCGGGTGTCGGGCGCCGCACCTGGAAAACCGCGCTCAGGACCTCGACCCCTGCCGTGCCTGGCGACTCAGACGTCGTCCGGCCCGATTCCTGTGTGACCGACTCCTGTGCGACGGCGCCATCGGAACTGTCATCGCTCGGCCCGGGCATGCGGTCGATTCTAGGGCGCGTTCCGCAGCGCGGCCTTCAGGCGCTGCGGAACGCATCCTCGCGGTGCTTCGCTGGAACTCGAGAGGCGCGCTCCGCGCGGAACTCGAGAGGCGCTCCGCTCAGAGTTCGTCGAGGCTGATCAGTCCGTCCTGTATCGCGCGAGCAACCAACGACGCCTTGGTGCGCGCCGGCCGCCCGGCGTCCGCATACTTCGTCCGAATGCGCGCCAGATGCGTGTTGACCGTGCCCACCGAGATCACCAGCCGCGACGCCGCCACCGACTTGGAGTCGGTGAGAAGCCATGTCCGCAGCACCTCGACCTCGCGGGATGTCAGTGGAACTCGTGGCTGCATCGGCTCACCACCTCCAGGCGCGGAATGCATTCCGGAGCCAACCGACGCCGACACCACAGGGCGCAGGTGCGCGTGGTCTGCCGTGTGTCGCGTGGGAGGCGTCGTCACGATTCGACGTGCAGCAAGACGTTCGAGTGCCTCCTGGCGGCGTCGAACCGCTTCCAGTGGAGTGGAGAACGATGATCTGCGCGTCGGGATCGACGGCGTGATGGCCAAGGGGGAGGTCGATGTAGGAGGAACGTCGTCGCCGGCGCGGGGGCCAATCGTGGAGGTCATCGGGGGTATCTCCTGTGATTCTCGTCGAGCAGTGGCGGTGTTGTCGCTGACCTCTTCGACGCTATTGCCGCAGGCGACCACAGAAACGCGTAGTGGGCTACTCGAATCGGAGTACCGACGGTACCCACCGGGCGGGGTGCTACGATCTAGGTGTTTTCGACCGAGAGTCGAAAACCTGTATCGGAGCACGAACCGCGTTCTCCGGTCGCAGGCTGAAGGAGTGACACATGAGTATCACGAGCGACCGTCCGGCGGCAGTTCCCGAACCCGGTCTGATCGACGCGGTGTGGACAGACGGTCCCGGTGGATTCACCGGCGTGGAACCGACCGCGGCGTGGGCAGAAGAGGTTCGTCGACTAGCGCGTGCGCGCAATGCGACCTTACTCGCGCACAACTATGAACTACCGGCAATTCAAGATGTTGCAGACCATGTCGGTGACTCGCTTGCGCTGTCCCGGATCGCGGCGGAGGTCGACTCCGACGAGATCGTGTTCTGCGGCGTTCACTTCATGGCGGAGACCGCGAAGATCCTCAGCCTCGACAAGCGGGTCCTGATACCCGATGCCAGGGCGGGGTGCTCGCTCGCCGATTCGATCACGGCCGACGACCTGCGGGCGTGGAAGGCCGAGTATCCCGACGCCGTCGTCGTCTCCTACGTCAACACGACCGCCGAGGTGAAGGGTCTCACCGACATCTGCTGCACGTCGTCGAACGCTGTCGACGTGGTGGCGTCGATCGATCCCGATCGCGATGTGTTGTTCCTTCCGGACCAGTTCCTCGGCGCGCACGTCAAACGGGAGACCGGCCGCGACAACATCCACATCTGGGCGGGCGAGTGCCACGTGCACGCCGGGATCAACGGTGACGAGCTGACTGCCAAGGCCAACTCGCACCCCGACGCCGACCTCTTCATCCACCCCGAGTGCGGGTGCGCGACGTCGGCGCTCTACCTCGCGGGCGAGGGAGCGGTGGCCGATGACCGCGTCAAGATCCTGTCAACCGGCGGAATGATCGACGCCGCGCGGCAGACCGGTGCCAAGCAGGTTCTCGTCGCCACGGAGATCGGCATGCTGCATCAGCTCCGCAAAGCCGCGCCGGGTATCGATTTCCAGGCGGTCAACGATCGCGCCTCATGCCCCTACATGAAGATGATCACTCCGGCCGCGCTGCTGCGTGCGCTGCGTGAGGGCAAGGACGAGGTGTTCGTCGCTGACGACGTTGCCGAGCGCGCACGCAAGAGCGTCGAGCGGATGATCGCGATCGGCAATCCGGGTTCGGGTGAATGAGTCCTCGAATGACTGAATTGGGGAGCGCGTTCATCGGCCAACGCGAGGCAGCCGGAGAACTCGACCTGGCCATCACCGACGAGGTCAGGTCGCTGATCCGAACGGCACTCGACGAGGATCTGCGCTACGGACCCGACATCACCACCGCGTCGACGGTGCCCGCGGGCGCGACGGTCGACGCGCAGATCGTCAGCCGTGCGCTCGGAGTGGTCGCCGGGCTGCCCGTCGTACTTGCTGTTCTCGACGAGGTCGTCGGTGTCGGGGCATACGAGGTGACCGCCGCGGTTGCCGACGGCACGAGAGTCGCACCGGGCGACGTGGTGTTGGCGGTTCATGCGCCCACCGCCGCTCTGCTCACCGCGGAGCGCACGGCACTCAACCTGGCGTGTCATCTCTCGGGGATCGCCACCGCGACAGCACAGTGGGTCGACGCCGTCAACGGAACGGCCGCGAAGATTCGTGACTCGCGAAAGACGTTGCCTGGCATGCGTTATCTGCAGAAGTATGCGGTGCGGGCGGGTGGCGGCGTCAACCACCGCATGGGGCTCGGTGACGCGGCGCTGATCAAAGACAATCACGTCGCCGCCGCGGGATCGGTGAGCGCAGCGCTGCGCGCTGTGCGTGCAGCGGCACCCGACCTGCCGGTCGAGGTCGAAGTGGACTCGCTCGAGCAACTCGACGAGGTGCTCGACCTCGAACCCCAACTCGTGTTGCTCGACAACTTCGAACTCTGGGCTACCCAGATGGCCGTCGCCCGTCGCAACAACCGGTCGCCGGAGACGAAGCTGGAGTCCTCGGGCGGGCTGAGTCTCGACCAGGCCGCCGACTACGCACGCACGGGCGTCGACTACCTCGCCGTCGGCGCGCTGACGCATTCGGTCACCGCGCTCGACCTCGGACTCGACATTCCCCTCTGAGCGGCGGAAACGCACCGTCGAGTGGTGCAAAAGCACTGTGGCCCACAGCTTTCAGCTGTGGGCCACAGTTTTCTGGGCTCTAGTGTTCCGGGACTCTGGTGTTTCCGGGTTCTAGCGCGCGTCTGGCTCTGGCGTGCCTTTCGGCAGCCAAATGGTCAGTCGTTGCGCTCGTGGCGCCCGTGCTGTGAGTCGGCATCTCCGGTGGCGGCTGCCGAACGCGCGGTGGCGTCCGGACCGTCGACGAGTTCCGCGAACTCCCTGTCGAGGTCGTCTACCTCCGTGCCGCCATTTGCTCCTGTGTCTGCAGTGCGGTTCTCGCCTGTCCGGCCGCTGTCCACGGTGACCGGTGCGACGTCGAACGACGCGGTGGGCGTGACGTCGATGACTTCCTCGCGGACGGCGGCGAGCCGTTGTTCGTCGAAGCTCTGCGTCTTGAGTGCGACCTCCTTGATGAACACGATCGCCACGAGGCTGATCGCGGCCATCACGCCTGCGATGAAGAAGACGCGCGCGATTCCGTCGCCGTAGGCTCCGCGGACGATCTCGGCGATCGGTCCGGGTAGATCCTTCAGGTTGGACAGTCCTGCGCTCGACCCGCCGGTCTGAGCGGGATTGACTCCCGCTGCGACCAGGCCCTTGGTGATCAGGTCGGTGACGTGGGTTGCCAGCACCGCACCGAGCACCGAGACGCCTGCCGCTCCTCCGAGTGAACGGAAGAACGTCACGGTCGATGTGGCCGAGCCGAGATCGTCGAGTCCGACGTTGTTCTGCACAGCCATGACGAGGTTCTGCATGGTCATGCCCATGCCGAGTCCGAGGATGAACAGGAATGCTCCGATGACGACCATGTCGGTATGAGCGTCGATGGTCGACAGGAGGAAGAAGCCTGCTGTCATCAGCACAGCGCCAGTGACGAGGAAGCGCTTCCACCGACCGAACCGTGTGATGAGAGCGCCCGAGACCGTTGCGGCGAGCATCGAGCCGATGATCATCGGAAGGGTCAGCAGACCTGCCGCAGTGGGGGAGTAGCCGCGGGCGATCTGGAAGTACTGACCGAGGAACACGGCGCCACCGAACAGTGCGACACCCACGGCAACGCTTGCCAGTGTGGCGAGGGTCGTGGTGCGGTCGCGGAACAGTCGAAGCGGAATGATTGGGTCCTTGGCGCGCGATTCTACGAACAATGCGCCGACGATGAGCACGATTCCGAGTGTGACGAGTCCGAATGTCATTCCCGAGAGCCACGCGAAGCTGTCACCGGCGAGGGTGACCCAGATGAGCAGGGTGCTGACGCCGGCCGCGATCAGGAACGCGCCGAGGTAGTCGATGTGGACGTCCTTGCGGACCGTCGGGAGATTCAGTGTGCGCTGGATGACCAGCAAAGCGATCACCGCGAGAGGGACGCAGACGTAGAACGTCCAGCGCCAGCCGAGCCAGCTGGTGTCGACGATCACGCCGCCGATCAGTGGGCCAGCGACGGTCGCGAGCGACATCACGGCAGCGATCGGACCCTGGTAGCGTCCGCGTTCGCGAGGGCTGAACATCGATGCGATCACGATGACGACCAGCGCCTGCAACCCACCGAGTCCGAGACCCTGGATGACGCGGAAACCGATCAGCATGCCGACCGACTGTGAGAGTCCAGCGAGGACCGAACCGAGGGTGAACAGCGCCAACGACGCCTGGACCAGGATCTTCTTGCTCACCAGGTCGGAGAGCTTGCCCCAGATAGGTGTCGTCGCCGTGGATGCGAGGAGGGTCGCCGTGACGACCCACGTGTACTGGCCCTGCGTTCCATGCAGGTCAGTGATGATGACGGGGAGCGCATTGGACACGATCGTCGACGAGAGAAACGCGACGAACATTCCGAGGAGCAGACCGATGAGAGCTTCTAGCTTCTGTCGATGGGTCATCGGTGCGCCCGCAGCGGAAGTGACCTCCCGCGTGGCGGCTTGAGACATGGGAGAACCTCCTGAAGTAGTGGCTGGTCCCGCGCGGTCCGCCGCACGGGAGAAGGATGTCGGGGCGCGGCAACGATGGCCGGCCGGATTGCTGGCTGCAGATACGTCACGCAACCAACTAGTTGAGTGAAGCAACTATAACCATTGATAGTTGTAACGCGCAACTATCTCGAGTATTCCCGCACCGGGCGGATTTTTCGACGCGGCGGTTGGAGCCGAGCATCGACGATCAGTCTGGGGTCGGATTCGAGGTAGGCCGAGGTTCAAGCTCGGTCAGGGCTCACGCTGGGTCGTGTTCGAACTCCGCGTCGTCGACAAGGAGGCGGTTGAGCAGTCGGGTGAGTGTTCGGATGTCGTCCGGGTCCCATTCGGACAGCCGTGCCCGCCAGTCTGCGACCGCCGCGGCGGCTACGTGATCTACGCGTGCGCGGCCGGTAGGGGTCAGGGAGACCAGTCGAGCGCGGGCATCGTGCGGGTCGGCGTGTCGCTCGGCGAGACCGAGGCGCACGAGGGCGTCGATCTGTCTGCTCACCGTCGACTTCTCGAGTCCGAGCTGCGCGACAAGCGTTGATACCGGCAGAGATCCGTCGGCGCTGGCGAGCATCGCGATCAGGGGGTAGTTCGACGGGTCGAGTCGGGGGTCGACGGCGCGGGCACGGTTGCGTAGTCGAATTCGTCCCTGTCGCATCAGGTCGGCGAAACCTGTCTCCAGGTCGGTGATCGGGTCATCGGATGCGTCGTCGGCGTCCACTGGGTGGTCGGAGCGAGCGTCGCCCATCTGCGGTGAATCCTGTCCGTCGCGGTTCGTCGGATGATGCGCCACAGGGTACCGCGCACTGAAACGTGATTCAGGACTCGACGGGTGTGGCGGTCGATGGCGGGGGCGCGGACGACATGGGTGAGGGGCACCCGCACACGCTGTGGCGCCGCGCTTCACGGTTGCTACGTTGCTTGCGTTCATCTTCCGGACCTGCCCGCCAGTAACCACGTCTGCCCCGCCACCGGGGTGTGGTGGCGGGGTGTGGACGGGTTGCGGCACAACCGGATTGGTTGTTTTGTCGCGGTCGGCCGGGTTGGCACACGGTCGGCTGGCGCGGTGGTCAGGCGGCGTCGGACAAGGGTGGGTCGACGTCGCCGGGCGGGTCGACGCCGCCGAGCCACCAGGGGCTGGCTGGTGGGGCGGGACCTGTAGGTGCGTCTGGGTCTGTGGGTGGCTCGGGGTCGGGTGGGTCAGTGAGGTTCCATTGGATGTCGACCCGCCCGCTGAGGCGCACGGTGTCGCTCAACGGCAGTGCGCCCACCAGTGCGAGCTCAACGCCGGTCAACGTCGGCTCATTCACGCTCGGCGCACCTGGCGTCGAAGGCGGCGACATCATCCAGGCACCGACCGCGTCCGCGACCACCATCTCGGCGTCCGCTGAACCCGAGGCACGCGCGCCGACCTCAGTGTCGGCTGTATCCGAGGCTCGCGCGCCGATCTCGGTAACCGTCGCGCCAACACCGGCCGCGCGTGCTGCGGCGGCGGCTTCGTTGCTGATGTGTTCGGCGGTGAGGTAGTCGTGGAAGTCGGCTTTGACGTCGGCGATGCGGTTGATGCGTTCGGGATTCTCGGGCATACCGGGTTTGGCGTTGAGTCGCCACGCAACACGCCCGGTATCAGGGCCTTCGGTGATCATGCGGGTGGTGAACTGGCCGGGTTTCGGCCCGACCCGCCGATTGTGCACATCACACGCCGGCACCAACTGGTCGATGTCGGTCAAGCCGCCGTCGGCCCAGTCTTTCGCGGCGTGATGCATCTGCACCCGCGACGCGGGTTGATTACAACCCGGTGCCGAACACATCTTCCCGCCCGGTGAGGCGAACGAGGCCAACCGTTGCCCCAACGACGCGATCCGCTTCGACCGACCCAAATACAGCGGGATGCTGGTGTGGTCACCGAACACCGCCAAATACTGACTCGCACCGGCGGAGGCGGCCATCTCGATCACATCCTGGATCGGCAGCAGTGTTCCGGACGTGGTCTGTGCGATCCCTGCTTGTGCTTCCAACTCGTGCAGGCTGGTGGTGACGATCACCTGGATCGGCAACCCCCGATGCGTATTGCCCAACATGCCGGATTCCAACACCTGCCCGAGTAGGGCGGAGAAAGCGTCGTGGTTGCGTTGGGCGGGTGAGCGTTGATCCCGCAACGCCGCCGCGACCTGCTCAGCATTGGCGGTGGTGATCGGCCCGACAGGTGAGTCGGGGTCGTCGGGGTTGTTCATGCCGGGTTTTGCCCACGAGTCCAGCACGGTGTCCAGCCGGGCGCGGGCGATCGGATCGAGATCGGCGGTCAACCGCGACATGAGTTGTGCGTTTTGCCGGTTCACCCACAAGCGGCGTCGACGTTTGCGGTCTTTCGGGTTGGTCAGCGTCCCATCCGGATCCAGATGCGCCAACAATCGTGAACCCAAATTAGTGATTTCGGCGGGCGTGAACTGGACCGCATACCCGGCCATCTGTGCTTCGGCGGCCGCTTTGGTCTCGGCCGACACCTCACCGGGGATCGCTTCGAGCACTTCCAGTACCGCGCGGACGTGTGCTCCGGCGACGCGTCCTTCCACGACGTAGCCGGCCAACGTCGGGCACGCGGGTGGCAGGCGGTCGCCGCAGATTGTGGTGAACGTGCCGGTCGCCGCGATCACCCGATACCTAGCGGCCGGATCACCAATATGCAAACGCTGCCCCATGAAATTCCGGATATCGCGGAAACCCAAACCGTGGGGCAGATCCCGGTCAGACGCTTCCACAATCAAACGGTCCGTGACCGCACCCGCCGTCCGCAGCGCCAACCGTTCCGCCTCAACCGTGGCTTCCACCAGAACGTCGTCGGACACCAACGACACATCCACCGTCGCCAACTCATCCAACACTGCTGCCAGGCGTGACAGTTTCTCCGCGACCACGGCATCCGCCGACCCCACCGCAGCAGAGGCCAACGCAGCAGAGGCCAACGCAGACGACCCCAAAGCCGAAGGCGCGCCACCGGTTCCGCCGTCGCTCGGTTTACTGTTGCTGTTCACGTGCCGCCACCCCCGCCCACGTCGTGTCGAATATGTGTTCTACACTACCCGACAATACGGACACGGTCGAGGAAAAATCGAAAGAAGTTTCGACACCCTGTGATCGGGTCGCCCGGGTCGTATTGCCTCGCTACTGCCGTACTGCCGACGGACCGCATTCGGAAACCAGTGGTGCCGCCGCATATCCTGGACACATCAACCCGACCGATCAGGAGACACCCATGCTCGCCCGAACCGACCTGCGCGGTAGCTCGCCGACGCTCGCTGAGTTGCGTCGCGCGTTGCCCCGTGGGGGCACCGACGTCAATGCCGTGCTGGATACGGTGACGCCGGTGGTGCATGCGATCGCCGACCGCGGCGTCGAGGCAGCACTCGAGTACGGCGAGAAGTTCGATGGCGTGCGTCCGTCGAGTGTCCGGGTTCCCGCCGATGTGATCGCCGATGCCCTGGCGAAACTCGATCCGGCCGTCGCTGATGCGCTGCGTGAGTCGATCACCCGCGCCCGGCTCGTACACGCCGACCAGCGTCGTACGACGTCGCGCACACAGGTCGTCGACGGGGGAGCCGTCAGCGAGAAGTGGATTCCCGTCAGGCGTGTCGGCCTGTACGTACCCGGCGGCAACGCTGTCTATCCGTCGTCGGTCATCATGAATGTCGTCCCTGCGCAGGAGGCGGGCGTCGGATCGCTCGTGGTTGCGTCACCTCCGCAGAAGGATTTCGGCGGTTGGCCGCACCCGACCATCCTCGCGGCGTGCGCACTACTCGGCGTCGACGAGGTCTGGGCCGTCGGTGGTGCGCAGGGCGTTGCGCTCCTCACTTACGGCGGTACGGATACCGACGGTGCGGTCCTCGATCCGGTCGACCTCATCACCGGTCCCGGCAATATCTACGTCACGGCAGCCAAGCGACTGTGTCGCGGACTCGTCGGCATCGATGCCGAGGCCGGACCCACCGAGATCGCCATCCTCGCCGACGATTCGGCAAACCCGTCCTTCGTTGCCGCCGACCTCATCAGCCAGGCCGAGCACGACGTCCTCGCGGCGTCGGTGCTCGTGACCGACAGCGTTGCACTTGCCGATGCCGTCGACGCAGAACTCGACCGCCAGGTCGCCGAGACCAAACACCGCGAGCGAGTCACTACGGCGCTGAGTGGCAAGCAGTCGGGCGTCGTGCTCGTCGACGATGTCGAGGCCGGTCTTGCCGTGGTCGACGCATACGCGGCCGAACACCTCGAGATCCAGACGCGCGACGCCGCGCAGGTCGCCGATCGCGTGCACAACGCCGGCGCGATCTTTGTCGGCGACTTCGCGCCAGTCAGTCTTGGGGACTACTGCGCGGGATCGAATCACGTCCTGCCGACATCGGGTTCGGCCCGGTTCGCGTCGGGACTGTCGGTACAGACCTTCCTGCGTGGCGTGCACGTCATCGACTACGACGAGGCGGCGCTGCGCGACGTCTCCGACCAGGTGGTCACCTTGGCGCAGGCCGAAGACCTTCCGGCACATGGCGATGCGATCACCCGCAGGTTCTCGGGGGCTGTTGCCGAGGCCGCACAGTGACGCCCGCAGCTACAGGCGCTCAAGTACCCGGAGCCCAGATTCCCGGAGCCCAGATCACCGTCGACGATCTCCCGCTTCGCGACAATCTGCGCGGCAAAAGCGCTTATGGCGCACCGCAATTGAAGGTGCCTGTCGTTCTCAACACCAATGAGAACCCGCATCCGCCATCGCCAGAGCTGATCGCCGACGTCGCCGAATCGGCCGGCGCCGCTGCGGCCGAACTGCACCGTTACCCAGACCGTGACGCCGTCGCGCTGCGTAGCGACCTCGCCGCCTACCTGAGCGCAGCCACCGGAACCCGCCTCGGCGTCGAAAATGTCTGGGCGGCAAACGGTTCCAACGAAATCCTGCAGCAGCTCCTGCAAGCTTTCGGTGGCCCCGGTCGTGCGGCGTTGGGCTTCGTGCCCAGCTACTCGATGCATCCGATCATCTCGAACGGCACCGATACCACGTGGCTCGAGGCCAAGCGCAGCTCCGATTTTTCGCTCGACATCGACTACGCGGCCGGCGAGATCTCCGCACGACGCCCCGACATCGTGTTCGTGACGTCTCCCAACAACCCGACCGGAGCGTCGATCTCGAACGACGGGCTGCGGGCGATCGTCGACGCCGCGCCGGGCATCGTGATCGTCGACGAGGCGTACGCGGAGTTCTCCGAGCAGCGCAGCGCTGTCGAGTTGATCGACGAGTTCCCGACGAAGGTCGTCGTCAGCCGCACGATGAGCAAGGCGTTCGCCTTCGCGGGCGGTCGGCTCGGGTACCTCGCGTCGTCGCCGGCAATCGTCGACGCCCTGCAGCTGGTACGGCTGCCGTATCACCTGTCGGTGCTCACGCAGGCCGCTGCGCGAGCGGCGTTGCGCCATGCCGACGAGACGCTTGGCGGAGTCGCGAAGATCATCGCCGAGCGCAAACGCGTCGTCGCCCACCTCGAGAAGGCCGGATTCGACGTCGTCGACTCCGACGCCAACTTCGTGCTGTTCGGCCGCTTCGCCGACGCTCCGGCATCGTGGCAGCGATACCTCGACAACGGCGTGTTGATCCGCGACGTCGGAATTCCCGCGCATTTGCGTGTCACGATCGGATTGGCTGACGAGAACGATGCGTTCCTCGACGTCAGCAGAAAGCTCGCCACCACAGATCTGGAGAAGTCACAGTGACCACCCCGGCACCGCGTATCGCGCGCGTCGAGCGGACGACCAAAGAGTCGTCGATCGTCGTCGAACTCAACCTCGACGGCACCGGCGTGACGGCGATCTCGACGGGCATCCCGTTCTTCGACCACATGTTGACCGCTTTCGGCGCTCACGGCAGCTTTGACCTCACCGTTGAGGCGAAGGGCGACGTCGAGGTCGAGGGGCACCACACCATCGAAGACACCGCGATCGTGCTCGGTCAGGCACTTGGTCAGGCACTTGGCGACAAGAAGGGCATTCGACGCTTCGGCGACTCGTACATCCCGATGGACGAGACGCTCGCGCACGCCGTCGTCGACGTGTCGGGCCGACCGTACTGCGTCCACACGGGCGAACCCGAGCACATGTTGACCGCGGTCATCGGCGGATACCCCGGCGTGGCCTACTCGACGGTAATCAACCGGCACGTCTTCGAGTCCATCGCGCTGAACGCACGTATCGCGCTGCATGTGCGTGTGCTCTACGGCCGCGACCAGCACCACATCACCGAGGCCGAGTTCAAGGCGGTCGCACGCGCGCTTCGTGCGGCGACCGAGGCCGACCCGAGAGTCAGTGGAGTGCCATCCACCAAGGGCGCTCTATGAGTACGACGAACATCGTCGTCCTCGACTACGGCTCGGGCAATCTGCGCTCGGCCCAGCGCGCACTGGAGCGCACGGGCGCCGACGTCACCGTGACCAGCGACTTCACCGCAGCGCTGGAAGCCGACGGATTGGTCGTGCCAGGTGTCGGTGCGTTCGCGGCCTGCATGGACGGGTTGCGCGCGGTCCACGGCGACCGGATCATCGGACGACGCCTCGCGGGTGGACGCCCGGTGCTCGGCATCTGTGTCGGCATGCAGATCCTGTTCGAGCGCGGCGTCGAATTCGGTGTGGAAGCCGACGGCTGCGGAGAGTGGCCGGGAACGGTCTCGCGGCTCGACGCTCCCGTGCTGCCGCACATGGGCTGGAACACCGTCGAGGCTCCGACGGACTCGACGCTGTTCAAGGGAATCGACCCGGGCACCCGCTTCTACTTCGTGCACTCGTACGCGGCGCAGACATGGGAAATGGACAACGTCGGATCGCCACTGGCCGCACCGGCCCTGACGTGGGCCGAACACGGCAGCCGTTTTCTCGCGGCGGTCGAGAACGGCGCGTTGAGCGCCACACAGTTCCACCCCGAGAAGTCGGGCGACGCGGGAGCAGAATTGCTGCGTAACTGGGTCGGGAGCATCGCATGAGCGCGTCCGACGGTGCGCCCGAGCGCCCACACTTCTCCTACGGGCGGTTCGTGACATTCGTCTTGGGTTCCGGAGTGCTCGTGCTGGTGATCGGCATTCCGATCATCCTTGCGCTGGCACACTGGTCACCGGTGGCAGGTTTGTTCGCAGCCCTGCTCGTGGTGCTCGCGATGATCGGGACGATCGGCTGGATGTCGCGACGGATCATCGGCAACTACGAGCGCAGGGTTCGCGCCCTCGACGAGGAAAACCCCGGCCCCTGACCGGCGCGCGACCGCGATCACCCACCGAACATTCCGAGATCACCAGCCCGTACGAGACGTACAGACCCGTACGAGAACAACAGACAGGAAAGACTTCACGTCATGGGGAAGACCCTCGAACTCCTACCAGCCGTCGACGTTGCCGATGGACAGGCCGTTCGGCTCGTCCGCGGTGCGGCGGGCACCGAAACCGCTTACGGCTCGCCCCGCGATGCCGCGCTGGCATGGCAACGCGACGGTGCCGAGTGGATTCACCTCGTCGACCTCGACGCCGCGTTCGGTCGGGGCAACAACCGCGAACTACTCGCCGGTGTGGTGGGCGAACTCGACGTGAAGGTCGAGTTGTCCGGTGGCATCCGCGACGACGAGTCCCTCGAAGCCGCACTGGCGACGGGCTGTACCCGCGTGAACCTCGGTACCGCTGCGCTCGAGAACCCCGAGTGGTGCAGGCGCGCGATCGCCACCTACGGCGACCGTATCGCCGTGGGACTCGACGTCGTCGCAGACGGTGATTCGTATCGACTGCGTGGTCGGGGATGGGTCACCGACGGCGGTGATCTGTGGGAGGTACTCGCGCGACTCGACGGCGACGGCTGCGCGCGCTACGTCGTCACCGATGTCAGCAAGGACGGCACCCTCGGCGGGCCGAACCTCGATCTGCTCTCCGAAGTCACCAAGGCAACCGACGCGCCCGTCGTCGCGTCGGGTGGTGTGTCGGCGCTCGGCGACCTCATCGCCATCGCAGGCCTGGCCGACCAGGGTGTCGAGGGCGCGATCGTCGGCAAGGCTCTGTACGCGGGGCGATTCACCCTGCCTGACGCTTTGGCGGCGGTCGGTAACCTGTGACCACCGGTTCCGGCCTGGATCTGCCCGCACTCCTCGAGGTGGCGGGCAGCATTCTCGACGGTGTGTCCGGCGAGTTCGTCGCCGGACTCGGCGCGCCCAGTGCCGTTGTGAAGGGTCTGACCGACTTTGCGACCCAGGTCGACCTCGACCTCGAACAACGCATCCGACGAGAACTCACCGACCGGACCGGAATCAACGTGCACGGCGAAGAATTCGGCGGACCACCGGTGACCGACGGTGCCGTGTGGGTCCTCGACCCGGTCGACGGAACGTACAACTATTCGACGGGCATGCCGCTCACAGGCATCCTGCTCGGACTGCTCGTCGACGGTGAGGCGGTACTCGGTCTCACATGGCTGCCGCTGACCGGACTGCGCTACGCCGGTCACGTCGGAGGTCCGCTGTACCGCAACGGCGTCCCGATGGCCGCGCATCTTCCGACGACGCTCGCCCAGACGGCCGTCGCGTTCGGACCGTTCAACGTCAGTCACGGCGGTCGCTACCCCGGGGCTCGTCGAGCGCAACTACTCGAAGCGCTGAGCGTGCGAGCGGCCCGACTGCGTATGACGGGCAGCACCGGCGTCGACATGGCGTACGTAGCCTCCGGAATCTTCGGTGCCGCAATAGCTTTCGGTGCACATGCCTGGGACAATGCCGCCGGCGCCGCCCTGGTGCGTGCCGCAGGCGGGCTCGCCACAGACCTCGCGGGCAACCCGTGGACGGCGTCGTCACCGTCGCTGGTGACCGCGATGCCCGACGTGCACCGCGAGCTGATGGCCGTGATCGACGACGTCGGCGTGTGGTCCGGCAGCGACATCACCAGCACCACTACCGACCCCCGCACAGCGCAGCACGGCAGCCCCGAGCGCCCCGGCGCAGACGACAGGACTTCTCGATGACCCTCGCAACTCGCGTGATCCCGTGCCTCGATGTGGACGACGGTCGGGTCGTCAAGGGCGTCAACTTCCAGAATCTCCGCGACGCGGGCGACCCCGTCGAACTCGCCGCGCGATACGACGCCGAGGGCGCCGACGAGTTGACCTTCCTCGACGTCACCGCGTCGAGTTCGGGGCGCGCCACGATGATCGACGTGGTGCACCGCACCGCCGACGCGATCTTCATCCCGCTGACCGTCGGAGGTGGCATCCGCACGGTCGACGACGTCGACGCGATGCTGCGTGCAGGCGCCGACAAGGTGAGCGTCAACACCGCGGCGATCTCGCGCCCCGAGGTGCTCGCCGAGATGAGTCGACGGTACGGATCGCAGTGCATTGTGCTCTCGGTCGACGCCCGAACGGTTCCCGACGACGCAGAGCCGACGCCGTCGGGGTGGGAGGTCACCACACACGGCGGACGCAAAGGCACCGGAATCGACGCCGTCGAGTGGGCGCAGCGCGGTCAGGAACTCGGCGTCGGCGAGATCCTGTTGAACTCGATGGACGCCGACGGCACCAAGCAGGGCTTCGATCTGCGGATGCTGGCCGCGGTTCGCGCGGTGGTCGACGTCCCCGTGATCGCCAGTGGTGGAGCAGGCAAGGCTGTCGACTTCGCGCCAGCGGTGCTGGCGGGCGCTGACGCAGTGCTCGCCGCATCGGTGTTCCACTTCGGTGAGCTCACGATCCCAGAGGTCAAGGGTGCGATGGCAGCAGAAGGCATCGTCGTACGTACCGAACGCGACACGGAAGGGCAGGTCTGATCGCATGGCACTCGCGCCGGAACTGACCGCACAGCTCAAACGCAACGCAGACGGACTCTTCGCCGCCGTTGCCCAGGAACGCTCCACCGGGCAGGTGTTGATGGTCGCGTGGATGGACGACACGGCGCTCGAGCGGACACTCGCGACTCGTCGTGCCACCTACTACTCACGCTCACGCCAGGAGTACTGGGTCAAGGGCGATACCAGCGGACATACACAGTACGTGCACGACGCTCGTCTCGATTGCGACGGCGACACGATCCTGCTGATCGTCGACCAGGTCGGGGCCGCCTGCCACACCGGTAACCACAGCTGTTTCGACACCCCGTCGCTGGCCTTCGACGTCGACGATGACCAGACCGACGACCAGCACGTCGACGAGCGCAGCGAGGACCAGAAAATCGACGGGGCGGGCGCGGCGTCGAGTTGATGCCTGGGACAATCGTCGGGGAGAAGCTCTCCCCACAGCTCCGCACTCCACGAGCTCGAAGGTCGCACGACGCTGCGGCCTCGAACCCGACGCGGACCAGCCGACGGAAGGCGGTGACGCAGTCATGCCACTGATCCAGATCTCGCAGACCCCAGGTCTATCCGACCGGGTCAAGCGCGAGACCATCGCGGCGGTAACCGAGGCGTACGCGAAGGCCACCGGCAAGAACCCGGATTCGGTATGGGTCACCATCACCGAGGTGCCCCGCTCACAGTGGGGCGTCGGCGGCGAGCCCCTCGGATGAGCGGCGAACACACACTCGCGGCCGCGACCGACGAGTCGCGGAGCAGCTCGGCGTCGAATACGAACGCTGATACGACGACGCTCGAGCAGTTCCTCGATCTCGCGTCCGACCATCGCGTCGTGCCCGTGACGCGTAAGGTGCTCGCCGATTCGGAGACGCCGCTGTCGGCGTACCGAAAACTGGCGGGTGAGCGGGAGGGCACCTTCCTGCTCGAATCCGCGGAGAACGGCCGATCGTGGTCGCGGTGGTCGTTCGTCGGCGTCGGCGCGCCGTCGGCACTGACCGTTGTCGACGGCAAGGCCGCGTGGTGGGGGACTGTTCCCGCAGGCGCTCCCGTCGACGGCGATCCACTCACCGTGCTCGCCGAGTCGCTGCGCTTGCTCGCCACGGATCCTTTCCCCGACATGCCGCCGCTGACCGGCGGATTCGTCGGCTTCATGGCGTACGACATGGTGCGCAGACTCGAGCGTCTACCGGAGACAACCGTCGACGACCTCGGCCTTCCCGACCTGATGATGCTGTTGGCGACCGATCTTGCCGCCGTCGACCATCACGAGGGGAGTATCACCCTCATCGCGAATGCGGTGAATTGGGACGGCAGTGCCGAACGTGCCGAGGAGGCGTACGCCGACGCCGTTGCCCGACTCGATGCGATGACGCAGGCGTTGGCCGCACCCGCACCGTCGACCGTGTCGCGCTTCGACAGGCCTGCACCCGATTTCCGCGTGCAGCGCACCCGCGAGGAGTACGGCGAGATCGTCACCGGCCTGGTCCGCGAGATCGAGGCGGGCGAGGCGTTCCAGGTGGTGCCGTCGATGCGCTTCGAGATCGACACGGACGCCGACCCGCTCGACGTCTACCGCATCCTGCGGGCCTCCAACCCGAGTCCGTACATGTACCTGCTGCGCATGCCGGGCGTGGGCACCGACGACAGCGGTGCACCCCGAAAGCCCTTCACGATCGTCGGATCGAGCCCAGAGGCGCTGGTGACGGTGACCGACCGGGTTGCCACGACGCACCCGATCGCCGGCACACGCTGGCGCGGGGCCACCGAGGAGGAAGATCAACTCCTCAGCAAGGAACTCAGCGAGGACGAGAAGGAGAACGCCGAGCACCTGATGCTCGTCGACCTCGGCCGCAACGACCTCGGCCGCGTGTGCGCCCCGGGCACCGTCAAGGTCAGCGACTACCGCCACATCGAGCGGTACAGCCACGTGATGCACCTCGTGTCGACGGTGTCGGGGACGCTGCGCGACGACAAGCATGCGCTCGACGCTGTCACCGCGTGCTTCCCCGCGGGAACGCTGACCGGTGCACCCAAGGTGCGGGCAATGGAACTGATCGAGGCCAACGAGAAGACACGACGTGGCCTGTATGGCGGAATCGTCGGCTACCTCGATTTCGCGGGCAACGCCGACACCGCCATCGCGATCCGCACCGCACTGATGCGCACGGGCATCGCGTACGTGCAGTCGGGTGGCGGCGTGGTGGCCGACAGTGAAGCCGACTACGAGTACAACGAGGCCCGCAACAAGGCCACCGCTGTTCTCAACGCGATCGCGGCGGCCACGACGATGCGTCGCGTCGGCGTGGAGAGTGGCGGCGTGGAGAGTGTCGGCGGGGAGAGTGACCGATGACCGTTCCTGACCCTGAACGAAATCCCAGCGCTGAAGGCCCCGGTGTCGAGGGTGCTGAGGCAGTAAGTGCCGCGGACCGAGAGAAGCAGGCGGCGCGGGCGCAGCGTCGAACAAAGCTCCTCGGGTCGATACTCCTGGCCGCGGCGGCACTCGCATTCTGGATCGCCTCGCGCCTGACGTGGGCAACGGTGCTCGCGGCCGACGGGCTGTCTCCGGCGCGGACCTTCGACGTCAAGGGCAGCGACTGGAGCCCGTGGCTCACGCCACTCGCGCTGGTGTTGCTTGCGGCGATCCTCGCGGCGATGTCGCTGCGCGGGTGGGGTTTGCGCATCCTGGCGCTCCTCGTTGCCGCAGCGGGTGTGCTCGCTGCCTTCCCAGCGATCTCGCTTGTCATGGGCGGAACGAACGACACGTATGCCGCCACTGCCGCAGGTCTGAACGATCGATACGTCGTGCAGTTGGTGACCACGCACAACTGGGTCGCCGTGGTTGTCCTCATCGGGTCGCTGTGTGCCGTCGCAGCAGGGGTTCTGCTCATGCGTGTCGCGTCCGGTGCGGGCATGTCGTCGAAGTACAAGACCCCCGCCGCACGACGCGAAGACATCGAGCGCGAGATCTTCGCAGAACACAAGCGTCGCCAGGCAGCCGAATCAGCCCAGACCGATAAGAATGCCCAGGCCGGCAAGGATGCCCGGACCGCGAACGCTGCCTCGTCGGAGGGGTCGTCGCCAGTGCAGAAGGGCGCTGCGGCAGACGATTCGGCGGAGTCAGTCGGCTCGACGGGCGATCAACCCGATGCGCCCGATGCTCCCAACGAGCGCATGCTCTGGGACGCTCTCGACACCGGGATCGACCCAACAGATCAACGATGACGAAAACCACAACCCGCTCCCGGCGCTTCGAAGGCGGCCGTCTACCCTGAGAGCACGAACAGAAAGGGAGCCAGCTGTCGTGAGCACGCCCACCGTCCTCGATTCGATTCTCGAGGGAGTGAAAGCCGATGTCGCCGCACGTGAGGCGATCGTCGACTATGCGGCCGTCAAAAAGGCGTCCGTTGCCGCGCCGGCTCCTCGCGATGCGATGGCTGCGTTGCGCAAGACCGGAATCGGCGTCATTGCCGAGGTGAAGCGAGCGAGTCCCTCCAAGGGCGAGCTCGCCGACATCCCAGATCCAGCAGACCTCGCCGCCGCATACGAAGCGGGCGGTGCACGCATCATCAGTGTCCTCACCGAGGAACGTCGGTTCCGTGGGTCGCTCGCCGACCTCGACGCCGTCCGCGCCCGTGTCGACATCCCCGTGCTGCGCAAGGATTTCATCGTCGGGCCGTATCAGATCCACGAGGCCCGCGCCCACGGTGCGGACGTCATCCTGCTGATCGTCGCGGCACTCGAGCAGAATGTGCTCGCCTCGCTGCTCGACCGCACCGAGAGTCTCGGCATGACCGCGCTCGTCGAGGTACACACCGAGGACGAGGCCAGCCGCGCACTCGAAGCCGGTGCGTCGGTCATCGGTGTCAACAATCGCAATCTGAAAACCCTTGAGGTAGACCGCAATACGTTCGCGCGTATCGCTCCGGGTCTGCCCACCGAGACCATCCGGGTCGCAGAGTCGGGCGTGCGTGGCACTGCAGATCTGCTGGCATTCGCCGGTGCGGGTGCCGACGCGGTGCTCGTCGGCGAGGGCCTGGTCACCAGCGGAGACCCGCGCACAGCGGTCTCCGAACTCGTGACCGCCGGTACCCATCCTTCCTGTCCGAAACCCGTTCGCTGACACTCGCTTTCGATCTAGCGTCGACTTGCGTGTCACGGACGACGAGATGTCTGTGAGAGTTCCGTGACCACCGAATCCCGATCCGACGATCAACTCCAGGCCGAGTTCCCCACTGCGAGTGTCGGAGTCAGCACGCGTACGTCGTCGGAACCCGACGCGGGCGGACACTTCGGCGTGTACGGCGGACGTCACGTTCCCGAGGCGCTGATGGCGGTCATCGACGACGTGACCGCTGCCTACGAGAAGATGCGCACAGACGACGAGTTCCTCGGCGAGCTCGATCGACTGCAGCGCGACTACGTCGGACGTCCCTCGCCGCTCTACGAAGCCACGCGACTGAGCGAATTCGCCGGTGGCGCAAGGATCTTCCTGAAGCGCGAAGACCTCAACCACACCGGGTCGCACAAGATCAACAACGTGCTCGGGCAGTTGTTGCTCGCCAAGCGCATGGGTAAGACCCGCATCATCGCCGAGACCGGTGCTGGTCAGCACGGTGTTGCCACCGCCACCGGCTGCGCACTCTTCGGTATGGAGTGCATCGTCTACATGGGGCGCGTCGACACCGACCGACAGGCACTCAACGTCGCACGGATGCGACTGCTCGGTGCCGAGGTCGTCGCCGTCGACAACGGTTCGGCGACTCTGAAAGACGCGATCAACGAGGCCTTGCGCGACTGGGTGACCAACGCGCACAACACCTACTACTGCTTCGGCACCGCGGCCGGTCCGCATCCGTTCCCGATGATGGTGCGCGACCTGCAACGCATCGTCGGACTCGAAGCGCGCGCGCAGATCCTGGACCAGGCGGGTCGTCTGCCCGACGCCGTCACCGCCTGCGTTGGTGGCGGGTCCAACGCCATCGGCATCTTCCACCCCTTCCTCGACGACTCCGAGGTGCGCCTCGTCGGCTTCGAGGCCGCGGGCGACGGCGTCGAGACCGGTCGACATGCCGCGACGTTCACCGGCGGCACGCCCGGCGCATTCCAGGGCGCCTACTCGTACCTGCTTCAGGACGAAGACGGCCAGACCATCGAATCGCACTCGATCTCGGCGGGCCTGGACTACCCGGGCGTCGGGCCCGAGCACGCACAGCTCAAGGACACCGGCCGCGCCGAGTACCGTCCCATCACCGACACCGAGGCGATGGACGCGCTCGCTCTGCTCAGTCGTCGAGAGGGCATCATCCCCGCCATCGAGTCGGCACACGCACTCGCCGGAGCGTTGAAGCTCGGTAAGGAACTGGGGGAGGGCGCGATTGTTCTGGTCAGCCTCTCCGGTCGCGGCGACAAGGACGTCGACACCGCTGCGCGCTGGTTCCACCTCTTCGACCCGCCACCGTCGGAGAACGAGGTCGGCGTGACGACCGGTACCGCGGCTGCCAGCACCAGGGGGGACGTGCAATGACACAGCCGAAGGCACCCGTGCACGCGGGACCGTCGAAGTTGGGTCCGGTCTTCGAGAAGTGCCGCGCCGAGGGGCGTGCCGCGCTCATCGGGTATCTCCCCGTTGGCTACCCGACCGTCGAGAAGTCGATCGAGTCGTTCGAGACGATGGTCCGCGCGGGCTGCGACATCATCGAAGTCGGTGTGCCGTATTCGGATCCGGTCATGGACGGACCGACGATCCAGGAGGCGGCCGACCTCGCGCTGACGAACGGGGTGCGGGTCCGCGACGTGTTCCGTGCTGTCGAGGCGATCACCGCTGCGGGCGGAAACGCGGTCGTCATGAGCTACTGGAACCCCGTGCTGCAGTACGGCGTCGACAAGTTCGCGCGTGACCTGGCGGCTGCGGGCGGCGCGGGCATGATCACGCCCAACCTGATCCCGGAAGAGGGGGCCGCCTGGCACGCGGCGTCCGACGAGTTCGACCTCGACCGCATCTACCTCGTCGCACCGTCGTCGACGACCGAGCGCATCGCGCTGACCGTCGACGCGTCGCGCGGGTTCGTCTACGTGGCCTCGACGATGGGTGTCACGGGGGCGCGTGACGCGGTCTCCGACGCCGCGCCCGAACTGTGCGCACGCGTGCATGAGTACTCCGACATCCCGCTCGGCGTCGGACTCGGTGTCCGAAATCGTGAGCAGGCGTCGCAGATCGCGAGCTACGCCGATGGCGTGATCGTCGGTTCGGCACTGGTCACAGCGGCCAAGGCAGGCCAAGACCATCTGGCCGACCTGGTCACGGAACTCGCCGCAGGTGTGCGGGAACCGCGAGCAGACCTCTGACCGCCGCGGTGGCTTCGTTCGTCGGGGTGGCAGCGTCCGTTAGGGTGGCAGCGTGACAGCGCCGACGACGACGATGCTCGCTTATATCCCCAGCCCGCCGCAGGGCGTGTGGTACATCGGTTCGTTTCCGCTCCGGGCCTACGCGTTGTGCATCATCGTCGGCATCATTGTCGCCGTCTGGTGGGGAAATCGCCGGTGGATTGCCCGCGGTGGGCGCTCGGGCGAGGTTCTCGACGTCGCG
The DNA here is from genome assembly GCF_001665715.1 of Gordonia sp. 852002-10350_SCH5691597. Taxonomy (NCBI): domain Bacteria; kingdom Bacillati; phylum Actinomycetota; class Actinomycetes; order Mycobacteriales; family Gordoniaceae; genus Gordonia; species Gordonia sp. 852002-10350_SCH5691597. The sequence goes on along the minus strand of NZ_LZMO01000240.1, from coordinate 68,445 downwards.
ATCTGGGCGGTCCCGTTCGGTTTGATCGGTGGTCGCGTCTACCACGTGCTCACCGACTGGCAGATCTACTTCGGCGACGGCGGAAAGACTCCGATCGACGCCTTCAAGATCTGGGACGGTGGTCTCGGTATCTGGGGTGCCGTGTTGTTCGGCGGCCTCGGTGCGTGGATCGGCACCAGGCGCATGGGCATCAAGTTGCCGCCGTTCGCCGACGCCATCGCGCCCGCGATTCTGCTGGCCCAGGCCATCGGGCGCCTCGGCAACTACTTCAACCAGGAGCTCTACGGCCGACCGACCGACGTTCCCTGGGGTCTGGAGATCTACGAGCGCGTCGACTCGTCGGGACAGGCCGACCCGGGCTTGATCACGGGAGTGTCGAACGGGCACGTCGTCGCGGTTGTGCATCCGACGTTCCTGTATGAGCTCCTGTGGAACCTGTTGGTCGTCGTGATTCTCGTGCTTGTCGACCGCTACTTCCGCATCGGCCACGGCCGACTGTTCGCGCTGTACGTCGTCGGCTACTGCATCGGACGATTTGGCGTCGAGCTCATGCGCTCGGACCCCGCCTTCACCCACATCGCCGGTGTTCGCATCAACGTATTCACCGCTGCACTCGGCATCGTCTGCGGTGCGATCTACTTCATCGTCGCGCCACGGGGACGGGAGCAAGGGCTCGAGGTCTACTGGCCTGAACGGGCCGCCGAACTCGAAGAACTCGGCCACACGGGCGCCTACTTCGACGACGACATCGACGACGAGGACGACGGCGAGCACTTCTTCGACGACGACGATGAGTCCGACGACGAAGAGTCCGAGAACGACGAAACCGAGAAGAACAAGACCGAGAAGAACGAGCTCGAAAACGGCGTAGCGGCTCGCGATGAGGAGTCGGACGACTCGTCGTCGAAGGCGATCCCGGTCGCGGCCGCTGGGGTCGCGGCGGGCGCGGTTGCCGTTGGCGGTGTCGCTGCCGCCGGCGCAGACGACGAGCCGTCGGACGGCGTGGTGACAGAGCCTGACGCCGACGAGGCTGACGTCGAAGAAGTAGATGATGTTGACGTCGATGAGGCTGACGTCGATGCCGACGTAGAGCCGGCCCGCGACGACGCCGACGTCGAGCAGGATGACGTCGACTCAGAGCCGGTCGACGCTGATGGGGAGGCCGAAGCCACGGATGTCGGAGATGACGTTGAGTCCGACGCCGGCGAGACCGAGACGGACTCGAGCGCCGCAGCTGACTCGGACGCTGAGCCCGACTCGGACGCTGATCCTGATGAGCACACCCCCGCGGGCGACGAAGCCGTGGAAGATGGAAGTGACTCCGCCGCCACCGAGTCCGATGTCACCGAGTCTGATGCCACCGAGTCTGATGCCACAGAGTCCGGTGTGACAGAGGCCGGTGACGCAGAGTCCGGTGCCGCCGAACCTGCTCGGTCCGATGCGGCGGATGATCCGACCGACGAAGGGGTTCCGATGAGCAGCGCTGAAGACGAAGCCGTGACAGCCGACGAGATCGCGGAGGGCCTGTCCGAAGACATCGAGGACAAAGCCGACGACGAGGGCGACACCAGCCCGTCGGGCGTCGACGAGGATGAGGCCGAACTCGCCGACGGGCAGGAGATCAACGCGGGTGGCCCCGATCCCGTTCTCGACGAGAACGAGGAGATCGTGTCCAAGATCATCCCGGGGACCGGCGAATCCGCTGATGCGAAACCGTGGAACCCCGAAAACGATCCGGCTCGACCTGACGGCGTGATCACCGAGTCGGAGCTTCTCGAGGAGTCCGATTCAGAGTCCGACACGACCCCCGGCGACAGCGCCGACATCGACGCCGAAGAGGTCGCCGAGAGCATCGCCGAGGATGCCGAGGCCGCTGCCGATGACGACGGCGCCGCGACTGCAGAAGGTGTGGACGAGGCCGAAGAGGTTCTCGCCGACGGCCAGATGACGAACGCGGGCGGCCCCGACGCCGTCGTCGACGAGAACGAAGAGATCGACGCCAAGATCATCCCGGGCACCGGCGAGTCGGCCGACGCCAAGCCGTGGAAGCCTGGGAACTCGCAGTAGCTCGACTCACTCGGGCGCCTGCCCCGGTACCGGGTCGTCGGCCTCGTGTGGGCTGCAGGAAGTAGGGGAAGGATTCTTTCCCCTAGATTCTGCGCACCGGCCCGACGGCCCGACGCCGCGCGCAGCCCCACGGCCCTCAGCCCGACGCCCCGACCTCCCGAACCCCAACCCCCGCGCGGCGTTGCAGACCACGCGGCGGGCGGTGGTCGGATAGAGTGAGATCTCACCCGGGAACACGCGTCCCCAACGGCGTCGTGTCCTGACACCTGCTCCACGGGCCAGCGCTGTCCCTGAGGACTTCAGCATTTGATTCACGCGAATCGAGTGGAGGCTTGTGATGTTGTTTTCTGCGCTCCCGGCCAAACAGGGCCTGTACGACCCAGAGACAGAAGTGGACTCGTGTGGCGTCGCGATGGTTGCCGACATCCACGGTCGACGGTCGCATTCGATTGTCGCCGACGGTCTGCTCGCGCTCGAGAACCTCGAACACCGCGGTGCGGCAGGCGCTGAGCCGAATAGCGGCGACGGCGCAGGCATCCTCATCCAGCTGCCCGACGAATTGTTCCGTGGGACAGTCGATTTCGCGCTCCCGTCGCCGTCGCAGACTGGCGCGAACACTTACGCTGCCGGCACCTGCTTCCTGCCGATGGACCAGGCGGCCCGGCGCGATGCGATGGACCGCGTCTCAGCGCTCGCCGAGGCAGAGGGCATCACCATCCTCGGGTGGCGTGACCTCCCCGTCGACGTCGACGGCGCCGACATCGGCGAGACCGCAGTCGGCTGTATGCCCTTCATGGCGCAGTTGTTCGTCACGGTCGAACCGGAACCCGGACAACCACGACTCGGCGGCGTCGACCTCGACCGCTACATCTATCCGTTCCGCAAGCAGGCCGAGCGCATCACGCCCGAGTTCGAGGCCGCAGGCACAGGGCTGTACGTCGCGTCGCTGTCGAGTCGCACCATGGTCTACAAGGGCATGCTCACGACGATGCAGTTGCCGCTCTACTACCCCGACCTGCGCGACGACCGTTGTCTCAGTGCCATCGCCATCGTCCACTCGCGCTTCTCCACCAACACCTTCCCGTCGTGGCCGCTCGCGCACCCGTTCCGGTTCGTCGCGCACAACGGTGAGATCAACACCGTGCGCGGCAACCGCAACCGCATGCGGGCCCGCGAGGCTCTTCTCGAGACCGACCTCATTCCCGGCGACCTCAAGCGTGCGTTCCCGATCTGCACACCAGAGGCCTCCGATTCGGCGTCACTCGACGAGGTCCTCGAACTCCTCCACCTCGGTGGCCGCAGTGTGCCGCACGCGGTGATGCTGATGGTGCCGGAGGCGTGGGAGAACGTTCCGTCGATGGACCCCAAGCGTCGCGCCTTCCTGCAGTTCAACGCCTCTCTGATGGAGGCGTGGGACGGTCCCGCATGTGTCACGTTCACGGACGGAACCGTCGTCGGCGCAGTCCTCGACCGCAACGGGCTGCGCCCCGGACGCTGGTGGCAGACGCGTGACGGACGGGTCATCCTCGCCTCGGAGTCGGGCGTCCTCGACGTTCCGGTCGATGACGTGGTCTCCAAGGGACGCCTCGAACCGGGTCGGATGTTCCTCGTCGACACCGCGCAGGGACGGATCATCCCCGACGAAGAGATCAAGGGCGAACTCATGCGTTCGGAGCCCTACGACGAATGGCTGCACGCAGGGCTTCTCGACATCGCCACACTCCCGCCGCGCCCGGTCTACAAGCCCAACCACGACACGGTCGTCCGACGTCAGGTGTCCTTCGGTTACACCGAAGAGGACCTGCGGGTCTTGCTGACCCCGATGGCGGCGTCGGGTTACGAACCTCTCGGCTCGATGGGCACCGACACGCCGGTCGCCGTGATGTCGCAGCGGTCGCGGTTGCTCTACGACTACTTCGTCGAACTGTTCGCGCAGGTCACCAACCCGCCGCTCGATGCGATCCGCGAGGAAATCGTCACCTCGATGGCACGCGTGATGGGACCCGAGCAGAATCTGCTCGCACCGACCGCGGCGTCGTGTCGACAGATCATGCTGCACTGGCCGGTCATCGACAACGACGATCTCGCCAAGCTCGTCCACATCAACGACGACGGCGACAACCCGGGACTCTCCGCGAAAGTTCTCCACGGCCTCTACGAGGTGGCCCGTGGCGGCGAAGGCCTCGCCGATGCGCTCGAAGATCTTCGACGCCGCGCCAGCCAGGCGATCGCGGAGGGGCACAGCACGCTCGTCGTGTCGGACAGGCACTCTGACCGCGAGCACGCGCCGATTCCCTCACTCCTGGCCGCGTCTGCGGTGCACCACCATCTCGTCCGCACCAAGGAGCGCACGAAGATCGCGCTCATCGTCGAGTCGGGCGACGCCCGCGAAGTGCACCACATCGCACTGCTCATCGGGTTCGGCGCTGCGGCGGTCAACCCGTATCTGGCACTCGAATCGATCGAGGACCTGATCGCCGAGGGCGAGCTGACCGGTGTCAGGCCGTCGAAGGCCAAGCGCAACTACATCGAGGCGCTCGGCAAGGGCGTGCTGAAGGTGATGAGCAAGATGGGCATCTCGACCATCAGCTCGTACACGGCGTCGCAGGCGTTCGAGGCCGTCGGTCTCTCGTCTGCGGTCGTCAAGGAGTACTTCACCAGAACGGTCTCGCGGATCGAGGGCGTCGGGCTCGACGAACTCGCCGAGGAAGTCCGCATCCGGCATCACCGCGCGTTCCCGCACAACCCGACCGAGCAGGTCTATCGACGACTCGAGGTCGGCGGCGAGTACCAATATCGCCGCGAGGGCGAGTTGCACATGTTCACCCCGGAGACGGTGTTTCTGCTCCAGCACGCCACCAAGACCGGACGCGACGACGTGTTCCAGGCGTACTCGGACAAGGTCGACGATCAGTCGCGCAAGGGTGGCACGCTGCGTGGACTGTTCGAACTGGACTTCTCGGGTCGCGACCCCGTGCCGCTCGACGAGGTGGAGCCGATCGAGTCGATCATGACCCGCTTCAACACGGGCGCGATGAGCTACGGCTCGATCTCCGCCGAGGCACACGAGACCATCGCGATCGCCATGAACCGCATCGGTGGTCGGTCCAACTCTGGCGAGGGCGGCGAGGACACCGACCGTCTCTACGATCCGGAACGACGCAGCGCCGTCAAACAGGTCGCGTCGGGCCGGTTCGGTGTGACGAGCGACTACCTCACCAACGCCACCGATATCCAGATCAAGATGGCGCAGGGTGCCAAGCCCGGTGAGGGCGGTCAGCTGCCCGCGTACAAGGTGTACCCGTGGATCGCGAAGACACGACATTCGACGCCGGGCGTCGCGCTCATCTCGCCGCCGCCGCACCACGACATCTACTCCATCGAAGATCTCGCGCAACTGATCCACGATCTGAAGAACGCCAACTCGCAGGCGCGGATCCACGTGAAGCTGGTGAGCGCTGTCGGTGTTGGCACCGTCGCGACTGGCGTTTCCAAGGCCCACGCCGACGTCGTGCTCATCTCCGGATACGACGGCGGAACGGGAGCGTCGCCGCTCACCTCGCTCAAGCACGCGGGCACACCCTGGGAGATCGGCCTCGCCGATGCCCAACAGACGTTGATGCTGAACGGGTTGCGCGATCGCATCACCGTGCAGTGCGACGGTGCCCTCCGTACGGGCCGCGATGTCATCATGGCCGCGCTGCTCGGTGCCGAGGAGTACGGCTTCTCGACCGCACCGCTCATCGTGTCCGGGTGCATCATGATGCGTGTCTGTCACCTCGACACCTGCCCGGTCGGTGTGGCGACGCAGAACCCGGTGTTGCGTTCGCGGTTCACCGGCCAGGCCGAGCACATCGTCAACTTCTTCCGATTTATTGCGGAGGATGTGCGAAAGTACTTGGCGCAGTTGGGATACCGGACGCTCGACGACGCGATCGGACAGTCGCAGCGGTTGCACACCGACACCGCCGTCGCCCACTGGAAGAGCAAGGGACTCGATCTCAGTCCGATCTTCCGTCGCATCGAGGACAAGGGGCCGACCCGCCGCGTGCGCGGTCAGGATCACGGCCTCGACAAGGCGCTCGACCAGACGCTCATCCAACTCGCCGAAGGCGCGCTCGAAGATGCGCATCCGGTGACGCTTGAACTTCCGGTCCGCAACGTCAACCGCACCGTCGGGACGCTGCTCGGTTCGGAAGTGACCCGACGCTATGGCGCCGAAGGACTCGCCGAGGACACCATCACCGTCGAACTCACCGGGTCGGCAGGGCAGTCGCTCGGCGCGTTCCTGCCGCCAGGCATCACCATCAAGCTCACCGGTGACACCAACGACTACGTCGGCAAGGGTCTGTGTGGCGGCAAGATCGTGGTTGCTCCGCACGAGGACGCCTGGTTCATCGCAGAAGACCAGGTCATCGCGGGTAACACCATCCTCTACGGAGCGACGTCGGGCGAGGTCTACCTCCGCGGCAAGGTCGGCGAGCGGTTCTCCGTGCGCAACTCGGGTGCCACCGCGGTGGTCGAGGGCGTCGGCGACCACGCCTGCGAGTACATGACCGGCGGTCGCGTCGTGATCCTCGGACCCACCGGCCGCAACATGGCCGCGGGAATGTCCGGCGGTATCGCGTACGTCTACGACCTCGACGAGACCAAGGTCAACGGTGCGATGGTCGAGCTCCTCCGACCCGACCCCGACGACCTGCGCTGGCTACACGAACACATCACCAAGCACACCGAGCTGACCGGATCGGCGATCGGCGCGTCGATGCTCGCCGACTGGCCACGGCGATGCCTGGCCTTCACCAAGGTGATGCCCACCGACTACAAGCGCGTCCTCGACGCGGCCAGGATGGCCGAAGCCGAAGGGCGAGACGTTGATTCAGCGATCATGGAGGCGGCACGTGGCTGACCCACGCGGATTCCTGGAAATCGGGAAGAAGGAAGCAAAGTATCGTCCGGTCGCCGAGCGCGTGCAGGACTGGGAAGACGTGTACGCGCACGGCTTCGACCCTGTCGCGTCGCTCAACGAGGTGTCCGAGCAGGCCCGTCGGTGTATGGACTGCGGAATCCCGTTCTGCCACTCCGGAACTGCGGGCTGTCCGTTGGGAAATCTGATTCCCGAGTGGAACGACCTCGTGCGTCGTGGTCGGTGGGATGCGGCGAGCGCGCGTCTGCACGCGACCAACAACTTCCCCGAGTTCACCGGAATGGTCTGTCCCGCACCGTGTGAGGCGGCGTGTGTGCTGTCGATCTCCGAGCCGACGACCGGAGGCAGCGTGACGATCAAACGCATCGAGAAGACGATCGCCTACGAGTCGTGGGCAGAGGGCATCATCGGCCCCGAAGCGCCGGATGCGAAGTCGGGCAAGTCGGTTGCCGTTGTGGGCTCCGGTCCCGGCGGATTGGCGGCAGCGCAACAGCTGACCCGCGCAGGCCACGACGTCACGGTCTACGAGAGAGACGACCGCGTCGGTGGTCTCCTGCGCTACGGCATCCCCGAGTACAAGCTGCAGAAGTCGGACATCGAGCGGCGCGTTGCCCAGATGCGCGCTGAGGGAACACAATTCGTCGTCAACTGCGACGTCGGTATCGATCTCACGGTCGACGAACTGCGCAGCAGGCACGACGCCGTCGTGCTCGCGATCGGTGCGATGAAGGCACGCGACAACCCGGTCCCGGGACGTGAGCTCAACGGAGTGCACCTCGCGATGGAACACCTCGTCCCCGCCAACAAGGAGTGCGAGGGAGACGGGCCGTCGCCGATCAGCGCGGCCGGGAAACACGTCGTCATCATCGGCGGCGGCGACACCGGAGCCGACTGCCTCGGAACCGCGCATCGCCAGGGCGCAGCGTCGGTGGTCCAACTCGACTACAACGCCGAACTACCCAGCGACCGTGACGACAACCGTTCACCGTGGCCGACCTGGCCGCTTGTCATGCGGACGTCGAGTGCGCACGCGGAGGGCGGCGAACGCAAATACCAGGTTGCGGTGCAACGATTCGTCGGTGACGCCGACGGCAACGTGACGACGATGGTGCTCGCCGAAGTGAAGGTAGTACGCGAGCCCGACGGCCGACGGGTGATCACCCCGGTCAGCGACGAGTTCGAGATCCCTTGCGAGTTGGCACTTTTCGCGATCGGGTTCGAAGGCGTACGCGACACGGCGCTTCTGACCGATCTGGGGATCGAGCCCAACCGCCGCGGCAACATCTCGTGCGGAAGCGACTGGCAGACCGACGCGCCCGGCGTGTTCGTGTGCGGCGACGCCCATCGCGGAGCGTCGTTGGTGGTGTGGGCGATTGCCGAGGGACGTTCGACAGCACGCGCCGTCGACGAATTCCTCATGGGTGCCTCGGATTTACCGTCACCGGTAAAACCAGCCCAACTCCCGCTGTCGGTTCGCTGACCACCGCGCACCACTGCGCGAAGCAACGTCGCGTAGACGTCCGATGACAACTCAGGTGTAACGATGGCTATGCCGAAACGAGCGGACTAAGGTGAGCACAGTGGAACGCCGAACCAAGATCGTCTGCACCCTGGGTCCAGCTACCAATAGCGAAGAGAGGCTGAAGGAACTCGTCGACGCCGGAATGGACGTCGCGCGACTCAATTTCAGCCACGGCACGCATGATGACCACAAGGTGGTCTACGAAAGAGTGCGAAAGGCCGGCGACAACGCCGAGAAGGCGGTAGGCATCCTCGCCGATCTCCAGGGTCCCAAGATTCGACTGGGCAAATTCGAAGACGACGGCGCGCTCAACGGCGAAGTCATGTGGAACACCGGCGACACCGTGCGCATCACCACCGACGACATCGTCGGAACGCACGACCGAGTGTCGACCACCTACAAGCGACTCGCCGACGACGCCGTCCCCGGCGACCGGCTGCTCGTCGACGACGGCAAGGTCGGTCTCGTGGTCACCGACGTCGAAGGCAACGACGTGGTCTGCACCGTCACCGAAGGCGGCCCGGTCTCGAACAACAAGGGCCTCTCACTGCCCGGCATGAACGTCTCGGTGCCCGCGATGAGCGAGAAAGACATCGCCGACCTCGAATTCGCGCTCGGCCTCGGGGTCGACCTCGTGGCACTGTCTTTCGTGCGCAGCCCCGCCGACATCGAGCTCGTCCACGAGGTCATGGATCGTGTCGGCCGCCGCGTACCCGTCATCGCCAAGCTCGAGAAGCCCGAGGCCATCGACAACCTCGAGGCCATTGTCCTCGCCTTCGACGCGATCATGGTCGCCCGCGGCGACCTCGGCGTCGAACTCCCGCTCGAGGAAGTGCCGCTCGTGCAGAAGCGTGCCATCCAGATGGCCCGCGAGAACGCCAAGCCGGTGATCGTGGCAACGCAGATGCTCGACTCCATGATCGAGAACTCGCGCCCCACACGCGCCGAGGCATCCGACGTCGCGAACGCCGTGCTCGACGGCGCCGACGCCGTGATGCTGTCCGGCGAGACATCGGTCGGCAAATGGCCCATCGAGGCGGTTCGCACCATGAACCGGATCTGCAAGGCCGTCGAGGGAAGCTCCCGCGACGTCCCGCCGCTTTCGCACGTCCCACGCACCAAGCGCGGCATCATCTCCTACGCCGCACGCGACATCGGCGAACGCCTCGAAGTCAAAGCCCTCGTCGCGTTCACCCAGTCCGGTGACACGGTTCGACGACTCGCGCGCCTGCACTCACGGCTCCCGCTCCTGGCGTTCACGCCCACCCAGGCCGTGCGCAGCCAACTCGCCCTGAGCTGGGGCACCGAGACGTTCATCGTCGACCGCGTCGACACCACCGACAACATGATCGACCAGGTCGACCTGCAACTCCTGCGCATCGGCAGGCTGCGCGACGGCGACGTGGTCGTCATTGTCGCCGGCGCGCCCCCCGGCACCGTCGGCTCGACGAACATGATTCACGTGCACCGCATCGGCGAGCAGGACCACTGAGTTTATTTGCGCGTCTCGTGGCTGCGCCTTTTGCCCCGTTCTTCCTCCTCATCGCATCGTCGCTTCGCTCCTCGCTCTTCGTCGTGCAGAACGGGGCGGCGCAGCCACGAGCCGCGCAAACAACAAGGAGCGAAGCGACGATGTGAGCGAGGAGGAAGAACGGGGCAGAGGGCGCGGCCACGCAGCCGACCCAGTACTTCTGTGGAGCGATGCGGCAGCCGTGCGCTGCAATCGGTTACGGTGGAGTCGTGCGTGATCATCTCCCACCGGGCCTTCCACCAGACCCGTTCGCCGACGACCCCAGCGATCCGGCTTCGATGCTGGATTCGATGGAGCCTGGCATCCCTTTGGATGAGAGCGAGCGGCTCGCGGTCGAAGAGGATCTGGCCGACCTCGCAGTCTATGAGGCGTTGCTGGCACATCGGGGGATTCGCGGGCTCGTCGTGGTATGCGACGACTGCCAGGAAGACCACTACCACGACTGGGACATGCTGCGCGCCAACCTACTTCAACTGTTGATCGATGGGACCGTGCGGCCGCACGAGCCTGCCGTCGATCCGCGTCCCGATGCCTATGTGACGTGGGACTACTGCCGCGGCTATGCCGACGCGCATCACCATCTCGACAACGAGCGCTGACCGTATCTACCTACGTCGGGGTTTCGAGATCTTCTGCCCATTGTCGCCTGCGACACCACACAACAAGCCACGAGCCCTGCGACTGCGGGACTCGTGGCTTGTGTATTACGGAAGATCCTACTCCGTCTGACTGACAGCCGATCACTCGACGGTCACTTCAGCTAGAGCGCAACATTCAGCTCGATGGGGGCCAGCTACTCGACGGTCCTTCGTTGGCCGCCGTCGTGGTGGTCGTTGTGGTCGTCGTCGGCGGCTTTGTCGTGGTCGTCGGCGTCTCGCTGGTCGGCGGCGTCGTGTGGGGCGGGGTCGTCTCAGGCTTTGTCTGACTCGTGAGCTGGTCGGTCGGCTGTTGCGGTTGAGACGTTCGCGCCTGCGAGGGGTCAGGGTTTCCGCCGTTCGGTGAGGTCGCCGCGGCACCGCTGCGCGCTGTGGTCCCGGTGTCGGCTCGCAGCCGTCCGATCCACTCGTCCATGTGTGAGCGGGTATCGGAATCCCGGACCGGTCCCATCGAGTTCTCCGCCTGGGAGATCAACGATTCGGCGGCAGGAGTGTTGCCCGCGGCGAGTTCCGCCTCGGCCTTCTCGAGGTTCGACCGGACGTCGTATGCAGCTTGCGTTTCCGATGCGGCCTGCGCGAACACGACCTTCTTGACGTTCCACAGCGGGTCGCCGGGTTCGGAACCCTGCGACATCACCGTGAGCCCGGCAGCGGCAACGATCGCAACCGCGGCGGCACCGGCGACAATGCGGAGCGTACGCACGATAGTGCGGGTCCGAGCGCGCGGATGTTCCGCGGCGATGGCGTTCTCGACGTCGGTGACAGTCGGGCCGAGTGGCAGCGGATCGGCGAGCGACTCATGGCGCCACGCGGAGAGCAGTCCCGCGAGCTCGTACTCGGCGTCATCGCGTGTCGGCGTCGGTACATCGTGCGACAGCGCGTCGATGAACGCGTCGTCGAATGCAACCGCGGAGATATCCACGGGTGGTGTGTCGTCGGGAGTCGCCCACTCCCCTGTCGGAAATCTGTACGCACCTGTTCCGGTGTCGTGCATGCCCCCCGACTGCCGCCGACCCGGCACGGAGCGACCACGATGCGACTCATGCTCGTCGTTCATCATGCCCTCCCGCCTTTCTCAGCTGTTCCTTCAACTTGGCCAATGCTCGGTGTTGCGCGACACGGACCGCACCGGGGGTGCTCCCCACGGCTTCTGCGGTCTCTTCAGCAGACAGTCCGACGACCAGACGCAGGATGAGTACTTCGCGTTGCTTCTCCGGAATCAACGCGAGAAGTGCCTTCATCTCTCGGCTGGCGTCGGCGTCGAGTGCGCTCTGCTCCGGTCCCCCAGTGACCTGGACGACCTCGGGGAGCTGCTCAACGGGGTCGGCTTTCACGCGACCGGCGACACGCATGGCGTCAGCCACCTTGTGCGAGGCAATGCCGTACACAAAGGCCATGAACGGTCGCCCCTGGTCCTGATACCGGGGCAGCGCGGTCATGACAGCCATAAGGGCCTCCTGCGCCACGTCGTCAGCGGAGAACAAATGGCGTTCTCCGACACCGATTCGCCCTCGGCAGTAGCGCACGATCGGTTCCTGCACACTTTCGAGGACTGACGTGAGTGCGACCCGGTCGCCCGACGCGGCTGCGCGGACGGCTTCGTCTAACTCAACACCTGTCAGTTTCATCGTCAGTTGAGATTCCCGTGTTACACGTTTGTGTTGCCTGATCAATCGGGTCGTGATGGATCTACGAGCGGCCAGCGAAAGGCATCCCCCGATCCACAAGCATGTCATGCGACGCGGCGATGGCTGCAATCGTCGTATACGACGTGTCGCCAAGGCCCTGCAGCAAAGACAACGATGCCCAGGTCAGCGGCACAAATCCGCCCCCGCGCGCGCGACGCAGACATGCCTGCGCAACTGCAGCAGCGTCGGATGTATCGTTCGCCGACGCTGCGGCGATGAGGTCTGTCTTTATGTGATGACGCTCATGGTCCGACGACACCGAGGCCATCATTATTTGGGCCTCACCGATGAGACGACGCGCCTGATCAGCGTCGCCGGTGTAGATGGCCAGTTCGGCACCGACCCAACGCTCGCGCACGCGCGGGCGAAGATCGGTGACAAACGTCGACCACGTGTTGGCGGCCGCATCGTCGACGTCGCGGCCGAGTAGCTCTCGAGCCCTTGAAAGTAGCCGACCCGACGCCGCGAATCGGAATAGCCCGAGGTTGTCGGCGGCGAGCCCGACGACGGCGTCGTGCGCGGCAACGCGAACCCAGGGATCTGCGGAGCCGAAAGGATCGTCCAGTGCGGTTAGCGCCGCGGCGTCGAACCCGAGGGCGAGGTCATGTCGACCCGACTGTCGGTGCAGCGATGCCGTGGTACTCCACGCCAGTGAGATCACCTCGCAGGCGTCGACCGTTCTGGCGCGCTCACGGAGTCGGTCGAGCATGGTCAGCGCCGCAGCCCCGTCGCCGAGTCCTCCGCGTTCGACGGCCTCCCACCATTGATTTCGCAGCGAATTCAACACAATCCCGTGGTCCACATCACTTCCATTGTCTCCGTTTTCCTGAATTTAACCTGCCGTCACAATTCTTTAATTCGACGCCAACGTCACGTACGCATGATGAGAACATTTCCTCCGTGTTACTCGGCGTTCTTGGTCCCGCAGGCGCCTACGATCGTACTTCCGCTCGCCCAGAGTGAAATCGATCCGCATCTGCGCAGCTCACGACCCCTCGAGGGGTTCCGATAAGGGTCTCCGCAGGTGGCGGGGTCGGCCTGTGCTAGCCGCGGCCGGCCACACAACATTTCGTTAACAACGATGGAATTTTTTGAACGATCTTGTCCTCGAGAGGCACTATTGACGCTGTTTCCGCCGTCCGCCTAGTGTTTGCCATGCACAGCCGATAGCGGCGATGCGCCAGTGTGGTTCCGCCGGTCTCGCGGTCGGTGGAGCAGTGCAGCGGTACCTCGAGAATCAAAGGAGTTCGTGCCATGCCTCAGCCAAATCATCTCCCCGGACCTAATGCCGATATCTGGGATTGGCAAATGGAAGGCCTATGCCGCGGCGTCGACTCCTCGATGTTCTTTCATCCTGATGGTGAGCGGGGACGGGCACGTGCCCAGCGCGAGCGTCGCGCGAAAGAAATGTGCCACCAGTGCCCGGTGATTGCGCATTGCCGTGAGCACGCTCTCGCGGTCGCCGAGCCCTACGGGATCTGGGGCGGACTCTCGGAGTCCGAGCGCAGCATGCTGATGAAGCGCGGCGTCGGACGACGTATCGCGAGCTGACCAAGCACTCACACAGCGCAACAAGCCATGAGAACACTCAGCAGGCCATAGGAACGCAAAAAAGCCCGGGCCGACCACATTCGCGGTCGGCCCGGGCTTTTCTTCGTGTCACGTGCGGTCAGACGTCAGACCGCGAGCACCGATCGGTCAGTGCGCGTGTCCGTGACCGTGATCAGCGGCCGCACCGGCCGGCTCGTCGGCAACTGCGGCCTCGGTGGTCAGCACCATCCGCGACGCAGACGCCGCGTTCACGACCGCAGACCTCGTCACCTTGACCGGATCGATGATGCCGTCTGCGAGCAGGTCACCGTACGAGAGCGTCGCGGCGTTGAAGCCGTGACCGGTCTCCAGGTGTGCGACCTTGTCGACAACCACGGCACCGTCGACGCCCGCGTTGCTGGCGATCCAGTACAGCGGCGACCGCACGGCGTCGCGAACGACCCGCACACCCAGCGCCTCGTCCTGGCCGAGTCCCTCTGCGAGAGAGTCGAGGACCTTCGACGCCTGCACGAGCGCAGACCCACCACCGGGGATGATGCCCTCCTCGACAGCGGCCTTGGCTGCGGCGACCGCATCCTCGACGCGGTGCTTGCGCTCCTTGAGAGCCGTCTCTGTCGGGGCACCGACGCGGATCACAGCGATGCCGCCGGAGAGCTTCGCCAGACGCTCGGCGAGCTTTTCGCGATCCCAGTCGGAATCGCTGTTGTCGATCTCGCGTCGGATCTGCTCGGCGCGTGCGGCCACGGCCTCCTTCGAGCCACCACCCTCGACGAGGGTGGTGGTGTCCTTGGTGACGACAGCGCGACGCACAGTGCCGAGCTGATCGAGCTCGGTCGTCGACAGCGAGAGCCCGATGTCGGTCGAGATCACGGTGCCACCGGTGACGACTGCGAGGTCGTCGAGGAACGCCTTGCGACGATCACCGAAGAACGGTGCCTTGACCGCGACAGCCTTGATGGTCTTGCGGATCGAGTTGACCACCAGCGTCGAGAGCGGCTCGCCCTCAACGTCTTCGGCGACGATCAGCAGCGACCTACCCGACTGCGCGACCTTCTCCAGCAGCGGGAGGAAATCGGGCAGCGAGGTGATCTTGTCGCGGTAGAGGAGCACGAGAGCGTCCTCGAGCACCGCTTCCTGGAGGTCGGGGTCGGTGATGAAGTACGGCGACAGGTAGCCCTTGTCGAACTGCACTCCCTCGGTGACCACCAGTTCGGTGTGTAGTCCCGAGCCTTCTTCGATGGTGACGACGCCGTCGGTGCCGACCGTCGTCATCGCCTTGCCGACCATCTCGCCGATCTCGGGGTCGCGCGAACTGACGGTGGCGACCTGCGCGATGGCCTTCTCGCCCTCGACAGGCGTCGCCACGCGCACCAGTTCGTCGCCGATCGCGTCGGCAGCCTTGGAGATACCCGCGCCGAGCGCCACCGGGCTCGCGCCAGCTGCGACGTTGCGCAGACCTTCGCTGACGATCGCCTGCGCGAGAACCGTCGCGGTGGTCGTGCCGTCGCCCGCCACGTCGTTGGTCTTGGTGGCGACCGACTTCACCAACTGAGCACCCATGTTTTCAAACGGGTCCTCGAGTTCGATGTCGCGCGCGATCGTCACGCCGTCGTTGGTGACCGACGGTCCGCCGAACGCCTTGGACAGCACCACATGTCGCCCGCGCGGGCCGAGTGTCACCTTGACCGTGTCAGCGAGCTGATCGATACCGCGCTCGAGTGAGCGGCGGGCCTTCTCGTCGAATTCGATCTGTTTGGCCATGATTTCCTTCTTGAGTGCCTTCTATTGGGAAATGAATGGGGGCACAACGTAGTCCGCCCCGGGGTCTGCGTACAGACCCCGGGGCGGAACGACCACACGTTGGTCCGTGGGGTCTTACTTGCCGATCACCGCGAGCACGTCGCGGGACGAGAGGATCAGGTACTCCTCGCCGGCATACTTGATTTCGGTGCCGCCGTACTTGCTGTAGATGACGGTGTCGCCTTCTTTGACGTCGACAGGGACGCGGTTGCCCTGCTCGGTGACACGCCCTTCGCCGACGGCGATGACGGTGCCCTCCTGGGGCTTCTCCTTGGCGGTGTCCGGGATGACCAGACCGGATGCGGTGGTCGTCTCGGCCTCCACAGCCTGCACCAGGATCTTGTCCTCAAGCGGCTTGATGTTCACGCTCGCCACGATGTGAGTCCTCAACTTTCTCATCTGAGAAACGATGTATGTGTTTGCGGGCCCTGCACGAAACCTCGTCGTCGCGGGTGGCCGAGGTTCACTTTCAGTGCCTACTGGCACTCTATACGTGAGAGTGCCAGCACTCAAGGGGCACGGGTGCAAACGTCGCTCCCCTGCCTTGGCTCACGCACTGACCGGGAGGCGTCGCGACCACCACGATGCCACGAGCGCTCCGAACAATCCGACGACCGCGAGGGCACTGACCACCCAGATCGCCATTGACATACCGCCCAGCAACTGACCGTGCTGCTGGGTGACGCCCGAACTTGCCAGAATGGCGGTGATGATAGCGAGCATCACCGCGCCGCCGACCTGAACGCTGGTGTTGACCAGGCCGGAGGCCAGGCCCTGCTCGTGGTCGGCGACGCCCGCGGTGCCCTGCGAGTTGATCGACGGGAAGGTCAGAGCAAACCCGACGCCCAACAGAATGATGGTCGGCAACAGGAACTCGGCGTAGGACATGCCCGGCTGGACACGGGAGAACCACAGGTAGCCACCGAGGAACGACGCGAAACCAGCGACAAGCAGAAGTGGAGTCGGAACCCTGTCGAGGACGCGATCCATCCGTGTCGCGCTCGCGACGACGATCACGCCTGCCGGCAGAAAGGCGAGCGCCATTCCCAGCGGCGACCAACCCAACGAGTCCTGCAGATACAGCGTCACGACGAACTGGAACGCGACGTAGCCGCCGAACATCAGCGCACCGGAGAGGTTCGCATGGACCAGCAACGCCGACCTCAGAATTCCGGGACGCACCAGCGGGTGTCGGTGGCGGAACTCAACGGCGACGAACGCGACGCCCAGGATTGCCGACGCGGCGAAACTCGCGATCGTGACGGGCGCGGTCCACCCGACCTCGGGAGCGCGCACGAGCGCGAAGACGAGCAACAGCAGTGCACCGGTGCTCGTGAGAGCGCCCAATGCGTCGAACTGTCGCCAGTGCATGGGTGTGCGAGGCGCTGTCGGGATCACGCGCAGCCCCGCGAAGAGCAACGCAAGCGCGACAGGTCCCGGGAACAGAAGCGTTGCGCGCCAGGAGAGTTCGGTGAGCAGTCCACCGAAGACCAGACCGAGCGAGAAGCCACTCGCTCCGCACACGGTGTAGATACTGAAAGCCTTGTTGCGAGCGGGCCCCTCGGCGAACGTCGTCGTGATGATCGACAGGCCCGCGGGCACGGTGAACGCGGCGGCGATCCCCTTGATGAAGCGCAGAGCGATGATGACCGCATTGACGTCGACGACGGCGCTCGCGACAGAGGCGACGCCGAACACCCCCAGGGCCACCAGGAACACCCTGCGGCGGCCGAACAGATCACTTGCACGCCCGCCCAGCAACAGCAGACCGCCGTAGCCCAGCACATATCCGCTCACGATCCACTGCAACTGCGACTGACCCATGTGGAGGTCTTCGCCGATCGACGGCAGTGCGACACCGACCATCGAGATGTCGAGGCCGTCGAGGAAGAGCGCTCCCGCCAGAACCACAAGGAGCAGCCATACCCTTCCGGTCCACCCCGTCGCCGAGGTGATGTGCAGGTTCGTCGTTGGTTCGGGAGCCGCCCGATCGGTGTCGTGTGCCCGATCGTCGACGCTCGACGAATCGGACCGGTGCGCGATGACCACGTCTCGTGTGTTGTGTGCCATGCGAGAAACTATATGCACATGCATTCAATGCGTCTACATTAATTGTCGTCACATCTTTTGCCTGAGCATATATTGCGCTTGCAGGGTAGGATGCGGGTCATGACCAAGGCGGTGGCTTCTCAGGACCAGTTGGCTGCCGCGTGGCGCGATCTCTCGATCCGATACAACAAAGTCCTGTGCAGTCTCGATCGTGAACTGCAGGCCAAGCACGGACTGTCATCGAGTGAGTTCGAGGTGCTCGAGTTGCTCGCAGAGGCCGACGACCATCAGGCACGGATGAGCGAACTCGCAGGCGGAGTGCACTTGAGCCAGAGCGCCCTCTCGCGCGTGGTCGGACGACTCGAGAAGGACGGTCTGGTCGCCCGCACGATGTGTTCCTCAGATCGACGTTCGGTTTTCGCCACCCTGACCGCCTCCGGCGAGCAACGGTATGCGCAGGCGCGCCCGACGCAACGCGAGACTCTCGCGTCGCTCACCGACGGGTGCCCGCAACTGTTGCGCGAGGGCTGATCAGCGCTCTTGCGACACCTGCACACTCAGCCCCGGGTCGGTGGCAACCGTCAGCGGTGACGGCTGCGCACCACCCGCAATGACGTGTGCTCCCAGCGTGGCAATCATGACGCCGTTGTCTGTACATAGGCGCGGCTTCGGCACGCGCAGCGTGATTCCGGCTGCGGCACAACGTTCTCGCGCCAGCGACCGAATTCGAGAGTTGGCGGTCGCGCCGCCGCCGAGCACCAGGGTATCCACGCCGAGATCCGTGCAGGCGCGAACTGCCTTGAGCGTCAACACATCTGCCACAGCTTCCTGAAACGACGCAGCGATATCGGCAACCGGGACGTCGACGCCGTCGCGGCGGCATTTCTCCACGTACCGGGCCACCGCCGTCTTGACGCCGGAGAAGGAGAAGTCATAGCGCGAATCGCGCGGCCCGGTCATGCCACGTGGGAACTCGATCGCGTGTGGATCTCCCTGCGCCGCAGCCTTGTCCAGCGCGGGACCGCCGGGGAACCCGAGGTCGAGCAGACGCGCCACCTTGTCGAAGGCTTCGCCGGCAGCGTCGTCGACCGTGGTGCCGAGTTCGACGATGGGGTCGGCGAGATCGGTGACGTGCAGGAGATGGGTGTGGCCACCCGAGACGAGGAGTGCGACGCATTCGGGCATCGGCCCGTGTTCGAGTGTGTCGACGGCGACGTGCCCGCCGAGATGATTCATCGCATAGAGCGGTACATCCCACGCCAGCGAATACGCCTTGGCCGCAGCAACTCCGACGAGCAGCGCGCCCGCGAGGCCCGGCCCGATGGTGACGGCGATGGCATCCGGCTTGACGATCCCGGCGGCTTCACGCGCCCGCTGCATGGCAGGCACGATCGCTTCCAAGTGGGCACGCGAGGCGATCTCGGGCACCACTCCCCCGAAGCGTGCGTGCTCGTCGACACTCGAGGCCACCTCGTCGGCCAGCAGCGTCACCGCGCCGGGCCCGTCACCCTCACCCGGCGTCCATTCGACGATCCCGACTCCGGTTTCGTCACACGAACTCTCCACGCCCATCACGATCATGTGGGATCACCTCCACGCCCCGACACCGAGGGACGCGCCATCGTGTAAGCGTCGGCGCCGGAGGGCTGATAGTAGTTGCGGCGTACTCCACGTCGGACGAAGCCGTTGCGTTCGTACAGCGCGATGGCCGTGTCGTTGTCGGTCCTGACCTCGAGGTAGACCGGGGCGTCCGCGGCATCGGCGACGTCGAGCATCACGTCGAGCAGTGCGCGTCCGTAGCCAAGTCCACGATGACTGGGTGCGACGGCGATGGTGTGGATCTCACACTCGAAGTTCCCCTCGCCGCCCAGCGTCGAGATGCCCGCGTATCCGACGACGTCACCACCGGGCGTCTCACGCGCCGCGAAGTACCGGTTGTACGGCGCGTTGAGCTCGGCACGGAATGCGGTTGCGGGCCACGGTGAATCGCCGACGAACATCTCGCGCTCGAGCATCGCGCACCGTGGGATATCCGAGTAGTCGAGGCGATCGATAAGCAGTTCGTGAGTGGTCACCTCGGGGTCACCGCCTTGGCGCGCTGGTCTTTTCGTTCGACGGCATCGGGGCGGCGGAGATAGAGCGGGACGAGCGGTCCCGGCGCCACGCCCGCCACGACGTCGTCCGCACTTGCCAGGAGCAGGCCGCGCACCGTCGGTGTACTCACCAGCGACGGCTGTCCCTGCCACCCGCACAGTTCGAGATGACTCGGTGAGCCTGCTGCCACGTCGACCTGTTGCGCCGCAAGCGATTCGGCGACCACCGCGGGTGCCGACACTTCGGGACCACTGATCCGCGCACCATCGCGGTAGCGCGCCCAGTACACCTCGCGGCGTCGCGCGTCGGTCACCACAACCATCGACGATCCGGCCGGAGAGTGTTGTGCGGCGTCGGCCGCGATCGCGTCGAGCGAGCAGACCCCGTACACCGGAAGACCGAGCGCGTCACCGAATCCGGCCCCGGTCGCCATACCGACCCGGAGACCCGTGAAAGGTCCTGGGCCACAACCGACCACGACAGCGTCGAGTCCGTCGCGACGCACGCCCGCCTCGTCGAGCGCCTCCGACATCAGTGTCGTCAGCACTTCGGCGTGCCGCCGGTGGTCGGCAGTCGCACGGTCGGCCAGCACACGGACGCCACTCCCGTCGACCGTCCCGACACCGGTCACCACGACATCGGTCGCGGTGTCGATGACGAGCACCGTCATCTCATCCATCTATCCAACTCCATTGTGCGTGACGGACATCGGTATCGGGATCGCGCCGTAAGCGCACCAGCAGGTGCCGGTCTGCGAGACGCTCCGCGACGCCCTCGCCCCATTCGACGACGACCACCGCGTCCGTGAGATCGGTGTCGAGGTCGAGCGCGTCGAGTTCGTCGAGGCCACCGAGCCGGTACGCGTCGACATGCACCATCCCCGGACGGTCGGGCGACCCGGGTTTGTGTTCGCGAGCGATGATGAAGGTCGGCGACGACACCCTGCCAACGACTTCTAGACCCGCGGCGATACCGCGCGCCAGTGCCGTCTTACCCGCCCCGAGCGGCCCGTCGAGGATGACGACGTCACCCGCCGAGAGGCCATGTGCGAGTTCGGCTCCCAACGCCTCGGTGTCGGCGACATCAGGCAGCTCACGGGTCTGGACACTGTCGGTGTCGGTCATCGTCGCCTGCCCAACAACGGGATTCGACGACGACGCGGCTGCGGACGTGCTGCCCGCGACCGTTCGACGAGGTCGGCGATGGCGTCGGTCACCCGGTCGGGCTGCTCCATCAGGACCATGTGGCCCGCGCCGTCGACGATGTCGAGGCGGGAGTCATCGCCGAGGTCGCCGAACATGTGCAACGAGTTGGGCAGCGGTGTCATCTGGTCGGCGGTCCCACAGACGACTGCCGTCGGGACCGCGGCGATGACGGGCAGGCCCATCGATTCGTCGTGGTGCTCCAACGCGTTCAGGAAGCTCACGACCGTGGAGATCGGCGTGTTCTGGATCATCTTCTCCACAGCCCGCCCAAGCGCGGGGCTGTGAAAGTCGGGTCCGAAACTCGCGGAAAAGAGAACCGGCTCGAGGACCAGCCTGGTGAGCTCGCGACCGGCTTGGATCACGCGCGGGGTGTGACGAACGGTGGCGCGGAACGCGTCGACGAGTGGGTTGCGCAACCCGCGTGCGAGACCTGCATCGGTCAGTCCACGTGCGGCGGTGGCGACGAGCGCGACCCCTGCCACGGGTCCATCGGGGCCGAAGAGCTCCGAGTGGCGTCGTGCGAGCGCCATGATCGACATGCCGCCCATCGAATGTCCGCACAGCACAACAGGACCCGACGGCGCGACGGTCCGCATCACGGCGGCGACGTCGTCGGAGAGTTGCGCGATCGTGCAGGTGTCGGGGGGCGCGGCGTCGGACTTCCCGTGCCCACGATGATCGAAGAACACCAACCGGATTCGCCGTTGGGCCCAGTGCTCGGCGAGGTCGAATCTCTGAAAGTGCCACGACGCCATTCGAAGACTGAAGCCGTGCACGAACAGCACTGTCAGCTCCGGCTTCTCACCGGGCGCGATGCCCCCGAGGTCGACGGTGCGCACCGCGAGGGCCAGCCCGTCGTCGGTGGTCACCGTCGACGGCTCGTCGGAGTAGATGGCGGTGAAATCGATTCCCGCGTAGGGATCGTCGAGTGAGTCGACACGACGACGCGACAACGCACGCCCTGCACCGGCTGCGGCCAATCCGCCGAGCGCTCCGAGTCCCCCGAGACCTGCCATGAGGCCTAGCCGTTCGTACGGCTTCACCGCTGCTCCGCGCTGTCGTCCGAGGCTGCGCCACCGACGTACTGTCGATGCGCACGAGCGCCGATGCCGGTGACGATCTCGTAGTCGATGGTGCCGATCTGATCGGCCCAGTCACGCGCGATGGGAGCGCCGCGCGTTCCGGCGCCGAACAACTCGACGACATCGCCCTCGGCGACCCCACCGCCGTCTGGTCCGAGGTCGATGACGAACTGGTCCATGCACACTCGACCGACCTGCGGGAAGCCCCGACCGTTCACCTGCACGTGCATCTGGTTGGACAGCAGCCTCGGCACACCGTCCGCGTAGCCCGCAGGAACGACCGCGATCACCGTGTCGCGATCCGACGTCCAGTGATGGTTGTACGAAACACCCTGTCCCGCAGCAAGATTCTTGACGAGCGCAACCTCGGCGCGCAACGTCATCGCCGGTATCAACCCGAAGTCGCCGCGCTCGGGAATCGGAGTGCATCCGTAGAGCGCGATGCCTGGCCGAACGAGGTCACGTGCCAGGTCCGGACGTGTGAGTGCGGCAGGCGAATTGGCGATGTGCATCACCTCCGCGGGACTTCCGAGCCGAACGAGATCGGCGGCAGCGGCATCGAGGCGTTCGGCCTGCTGCGAGTTCAGCGGATGCTCGGGTTCGTCGCCGCGTACGAGATGACACATGATCGCCCGAACCCGGACGGCCCCGTCGGCCTTCGCTTTGGCGAGGTCGTCGGCGAAGTCGGCCCATTCGTCTACGGCGACACCGCTGCGGTTGAGACCGGTGTCGACCTTGGCGGTCACGGTGGCGGTTCGTCCCAGACGTCGCGCGGCGTCGGCAACCAGGGCGAGTTGACGCCGCGACGACAGCGCGACGTCGACGTCAGCGGCGATCGCGGCGTCGAACGGCGCGTGGTTGGTGTGCAGCCACGCCGTGATGTGCGCGTCGATGCCCGCCTCGCGCAGTGCCAGCGCCTCGCCGATGTGGGCGACCCCGAGTTCGGTGGCACCCGCTGCCAGCGCGGCGCTCGCTACGGGCACGGCGCCGTGGCCGTAGCCATTCGCTTTCACCACGGCGATCACGTCCGTACCGGCCGCCGCGCGGACAACACCCACGTTGTGGGCGATCGCGTCGAGGTCGATGAACGCCGTCAGCGCTGCGGGCAGGCTGGTCTCGGCAGCCCCCGGCGCATCGGGCGTCGAGTCATATGAGGTCATCGCGTCCATTGTCCCAGATCCGACGGAGTGGTCGGCGGCACACTGGAGCGATTCCCACCACGCAAGTGAGTAATCACCCGCATCCGCAGACAGCGACCGGCGAGTGAACTGAACCGTGGCGCTCACGCCTATACCCCACTCCCCGCTCACCGGAGGTTCCCGATGACATTCGCGCCCTACCCCAGTTCGTACCCGACGCCGATTGTCGGAGCCGCTCAGCCGAGCAAGGCTGTGCTCACCTGGTCGTTCGTGCTCAACGTGGTCTCGATCGGCGTCTTGCCGCTGGCCGGGCTCACGGGATTCTTCGGACTTGTCGCCGCCATCGGCGGCGCTGATGCCGGCAGCGACGCCGCGTATGTCGGAGTCGCTCTGCTGGCGGTCACAGTGGGCCTCATCGTCGCTTCGGGCATCATGACCATCGCTGCACTCGCGCTCACTGTCATCTCGCAGACACGCCATCTCGGCGAGCCCTGGGCGATCGTCACGGCGTGGGTGGTGACAGCACTCAATCTGATCGTGCATGCAGCCCTTACCTACTACCTGCACTTCTAGCAGAGGCCAGATCCCTGGCAAGCTTCCGACCAGCCAGGGCTGCGGGCTCCCTCAGACCAGCAACGTGCGCAGGGCGGGCCGTAGCGCAGCCAGCAGATTCGACGCCCCGATCGGCGCTCCGCCGCTGGCCAGCGCCGCTGCCTGGGCATGCACCCTCGCTGCTGCGGCACCCGCCCAGATCGGCGGCAGGCCCGCCGCGAGCAGTGCGCCTGCGATGCCCGACAACACGTCTCCCGCTCCTGCTGTCGCCGCCCACGACGACCCGGCGTCGTTGCCGTACACGATGCCGTCGGATTCGGCGACAAGCGTGATGCGCCCCTTGAGTAGGACCGTGACCCCCCAGCGTCGTGCGAGTGTCGCGACGGACGCGAGCCGGTCGGCGCCGACTTCTTCACCCGTCAGCCGCGCGAACTCGCCCGCGTGTGGGGTCAACAGTGTCGGCGCCTCGCGACCGCGTACCAGCTCCGGATGCGCCGCGAGGATCGTCAGTCCGTCGGCGTCGACGAGAACGGGCAGTTCTGTGGCAAGAATTCTCTCCAACAGCCCGACCGCCGCGTCGTCGGTGCCTGCCCCCGGCCCGAACACCCACGCCTGTACCCGACCTGCATCGGCGAACTCCGGTACCGCAACCACCTCGGGAAAGTGCTCGACCACCTCGGCGTGCGCCGACCCGACGTAGCGCGTCATCCCCGACGTCGCGGTCACCGCGGCTCCCGTGCACAGGATGCCCGCCCCCGGATACCGATGCGATCCCGCGATCACTCCGACGACGCCCTGCGTGTACTTGTCGTCGTGCGGTCCGGGGATCGGCCAGGCATCGGCGATCTCATCATCGGTCAACGAGTAGAGAAACGGCCCACCCTGGCGTCCGATCACACCATGCAATCCGATGTCGACGAGTTCGACGCGACCGCACTGCGGAGCCGCGAGGAGGTGGGCGTTCCGTCGTATGCCGAACGTGACGGTGACGTCGGCGCGCACAGCAGGCTGGTTGACCTGTCCGGTGTCGGCGTCGACACCAGAGGGAAGGTCGACGGCCACGATCGGTGTCAGCGGATCGACGGACGCGAACACCGTTGCAGCGGCAGGCCGCAGCGGCCCGTGCCCACCAATCCCCACGACACCGTCGACGACGACGTCGAGCGACCTGGGCAGCTCGTGGACGACCCGACCACCCGCACGTCGAAACGCCGCCAACCCACCGGCGTGCGCTTTGTCGGGTGCAAGCAGCGTCGCGCTGACCGCAGCACCTCGTCTGGCCAGTTCGGCGCCTGCGTAGAGCGCGTCGCCGCCGTTGTCGCCTGCTCCGACGACGATCCCGACGGCTCGCCCCACGACACCGTTCGTGCGTTCTGCGAGAAGCGCGGCAACCACCTGAGCCACACCGTGGGAGGCGCGACGCATCAGTGTGCCATTGGTCAGCAACTCCCCTGTGGCGCGTTCGGCATCGCGAACTTCTGTGGCAGTGAGGTAGCTGACCGGCATCAGGACCTACTCGACGGTGACCGACTTGGCGAGGTTACGCGGCTTGTCGACGTCGTAGCCGCGAGCCTGCGCGACGCTCGCCGCGAAGACCTGCAGCGGAATGGTCGACACCAGCGGCTGCAGCAGCGTCGGCGTCTTCGGGATCGGGATGAAGTGATCGGCGACGGCGCGTGCGGACTCGTCGTCGGCTTCGGCGATCACGATCGTCCGTGCACCCCGCGCCTGGATCTCGCGGATGTTGCTGACCATCTTTGAGTGCAGCACCGCGCGACCGTCGGCCTGTGGCATCACGACGATGACCGGCAGTCCGTCTTCGATCAGTGCGATCGGGCCGTGCTTGAGCTCACCGGCAGCGAATCCCTCCGCGTGCATGTACGCGAGTTCCTTGAGCTTGAGCGCTCCCTCGAGCGCCACCGGATAGCCGACGTGGCGACCGATGAACAGGACAGTGCCACGATCGGCGAGCGAACGGGCGAGATCGCGGACGGGCTCCATGGTGTCGAGCACCTCGCGGACCGCTTCGACCATCGCTTCCATCGCACCGAACTCGCGAGCGACCTCGTCGGCATACTTTGTTCCCCTGGCCTGCGCCAACGCGAGTCCGACGAGATATGCCGCGGCGATCTGCGCGAGGAAGCACTTGGTCGACGCAACGCCGATCTCGGGCCCGGCGTGCGTGTAGAGCACGGCGTCGGACTCGCGCGGGATCTGCGCACCGTTGGTGTTACAGATCGCGAGGACTCGAGCCTTCTGATCCTTGGCGTGCCGGACCGCTTCCAGCGTGTCGGCCGTCTCGCCCGACTGGGAGATGGCGACGACGAGGGTCTGGCGGTCGAGGACCGGATCGCGATAGCGGAACTCGCTGGCCAACTCGACCTCGACGGGCAGGCGGGTCCAGTGCTCGATCGCGTACTTGGCGAGCATGCCCGCGTGATACGCGGTACCGCACGCCACGACAAAGACCTTGTCGACGTCGCGCAGGTCGTCGTCGGACAGGCGCTGCTCGTCGAGCACGATGCGACCGTTCTCCAGATGCCCGAGCAGGGTATCGGCGAGCGCGCGGGGCTGCTCGGCGATCTCCTTGAGCATGAAGTAGTCGTAGCCACCCTTCTCAGCGGCCGCGAGATCCCAGTCGATGTGGAACGGCTTGCCCGGGCGAGGGTTCTGGTCGAAGTCGGTGATCGTGTAGCTCTCGGCCGTGATCACCACCACCTCGTCCTGACCGAGTTCGACGGCGTCGCGCGTGTGCTCGATGAAGGCGGTGACGTCGGATGCGACGAACATCTCGTCCTTGCCGACACCGACGACCAGTGGCGTCGACCGACGCGCCGCGACGATCGTGTCGGGGTGGTCGGAATGCGTGAAGACCAGCGTGAACGCACCGTCGAGTCGACGCAGCGCCGCGTATGCGCTCGCGACGAAGTCGCCTGCGGTCGGGCCGGAGTTGTACTCACGCTCGACGAGGTGCACCGCGGTCTCGGTGTCGGTGTCGGAGGTGAACTCGATGCCCTCGGCCTCGAGCTGGGCGCGCAGCGGAGCGTAGTTCTCGATGATCCCGTTGTGCACGACGGCGATCTTGCCGTCGGTGCTCACATGGGGGTGCGCGTTGCGATCGGTCGGCTGACCGTGCGTCGCCCAGCGCGTGTGCCCCATCCCGGTGGTGCCCGTCAAGGCTTCCCGACCGACCGCGGCGATCTGCTTGTCCAGGTTCTCGAGTCGGCCTGCCTTCTTCTCGACGGTCGTGTGACCGTGCCCGTCGAGAATGGCGACACCCGCCGAGTCATATCCGCGGTACTCCATTCGACGCAGCGCCTCGACAACGATGTCGAGGGCTTCGCGCCTGCCCACGTATCCGACGATTCCACACATAGATGTTCAGCGTACCGGGGATTTTGCGAGCAATTGACGAGCCCCGCCGCCCGACTTGGCGCCGAGCAATCGCGATACCGAATCGGGGCGCTCCTCGGGCACGTCGTCGAGCTCGACGACCGTCGTCTTGCCGATCTGCGCCTCGGCGTCGGCGAAGGCGGCGTAGTGAGGGTCACCGGTGAGGGTGTACAGCAGAAATCCCGTGCTCATCGCACGTACGGCCGAATGAGACTTACGGTCGACCGCGGCGAACCCGAGTAGCGACTTGACCGACGGTCGCTCGACGATGCCTGCACGGGTCGCCTTGGGGATGGTGCGCAATGACACATCTCCCGCGTAATCTCGAGCCAGCGCGAGCGCGTTGGCGTCGACGTTGTCGAGATCCCCGGCGCTGGTGAGCAGCAGGCACGGAGCAGTTGCGGTCTTCGCTGCCTGCGGCAGTGCCTGCGTCGTTGGAGCGGGGAACAGCGCGACGACGCCGCGCGCATCCGGCGCTTCCTGCCCGAGCAGTTGCTGATCGCCCGCGGCGATGACGGCCGCGGACGCGCCGAAACCGTGCCCGACAAAGCCGATCCGGTCACGGTCGACGGTGATCTCGCCGGTGCCTAGCGAGTAGTTGCTGACGATCGACGCCGCTGCCCTCAGGTCGGCCGCGAGCCCGATGTCGGACGCCATCACGCGCTTCTGGTCGTCGGGAGCGGCGACGACGATCCCCCACGACGCGAAGTGATAGAGCAGCGAGCGATAGCGGTTGGCGCTGGTGAGCCACCCGTGACCGAACGCGATAGCCGGGTACCGACCGGCGTCGGCGGGTGTGAAGACATGACCGGGCATTCCGACGATGCCGAGGTCGCCACGCAGCACCTTGTGCGGACCTCGCCGGGCAAGCTGCTTGGACAACTTGTCGGGGGACTTCGTGGAGACGCGCTTTTTCCGAGCCACGTTGCTCAGCCTATGTCGTCACACCACCCGAAAGCGCCTCAGGGGGAGAATGTGGACTCGCCTCGGCCAGATCTGCCGGCAGCAGCAGCCGGGGAAGCGCGTCAGCCTCGTCGGCATCGTCGACGAGTTGTTCGCGCATCCGGGCCGCCTGTGATCCCGATCGTCGTCGATGCTCGGCGAGTGTGCTCGCCAATTCGGCCTGCGTCGCGGTGAACTCGCGCGACGCCACGACGATCGATTCGGTTGCGCCGCGAGTGATCGCGTCGATCTGATCCGCGAGGCTCATTGGTCTCCTGCCAGTGCCAGGTCTGCGCCGGAATCGACGTCGTCCCGCGACGTCGGGGGCGGTTGGGAAGCGGGCGCCGTGTCGGTCTGATCCCGGCTGGGTGGGCTGTCAGATCGAGAACTCCCGGGTTGCGGCAGCGTCAGCGGAACGTCGACGTTCTCGTGGTCGACGGCGCGACCGGGCGGCTCGATCTCCCGCTCAGGCGCGCGACTCCGCTCACCGTCGCTGTCGTCATGGGCTCGCCCTGCGGGTTGGCCGTCCGAGAAGTCAACCGACATCTGTTGTGGTACAGAATGATTCACGTCGGCGCGGCCGCGCTCGCGATCGGGGTACGTCTCGACGTCGAGGCCCTCGGTCGCCCGGTTGAGCGTGTGGAGGATCTCGTCGACCGTGCGGACCGTCGTGTCGGCGGTGTCGAGAAACAGTCGCACCCGCGACGCGATGTCGGCCGCCACGAGCGAGAGCGGAACCGCCCCGGTGAGGACCGCTGCGGGCAGCTCGGCGATCGGAACGCCCGCGATGATGGGAGACGAGCAACGCGCGACCGTGACGTACCAGGTTCGCAGGAGTCGATCGATTCCCGACGCCGCACTGCTCGTCGACTCCGACAGGGTGCGCAGCACACCGAGATCCGACTCGGCGCGGCGCTGATGTGCGACGAGGAGCGCGGTCGCGGCGTCGCCCGATGCGCTCGACCACCCGTCGTCGAGTCTGATCTGCTGCTCGGGCAGGCAGTGCAGTTGCTCGGCGACTGCGCAATGTGCCGCCGCGAGCCGATGCGCGTCGTCGGCGAGTGCGGCGACGTCGAATTGTCCGATGCGCGCCAACGGTTCTCGCAGCTCGTCGTCGGCGGGAACGTCGATCCCGAGTGACCGGCCGACACCCATCAGCGAGACCAGGTCGTCGATGCTCGCGATCGCCTGCTCCCGTAGTGCGGGTAGACCCTCCGGCACTTCCTCCATCGCGTGCGTCACTCGCCGGCTCCCGCCGGGCGCACAGTCCCCGAATGACCGCCGGCGGCTCGTCGGATCACGGGCGCGAGCTCGGCATCGGCGTCGTCGAGGCGACTCATCCCCTGCTCGAGCGTGTCCGCGAGGTCGGCCGCAGCGATGGACTGGGTCCGAAGTCGTTGTGCGAGATGGTCGCCCATCGCGACGTAGCGTTCGGCCAGCGTCGCGTACGCCTCACCGGAACACCACCTGCCGAAGGCCGCCGACTCCATGTCGGATGCGGCGGCGGCGACGACCGACGACGCGCGCCGATAGAACGAGACCACCCCGTGCACCTGATCGAGGTCGACGCGGAGATGGTCTCCCCGCGAACTCACTTCTGACATAGTCCCACCCGTCTGCCGCCCGCGCTGTCGAGATAGCGTCGGACACCTCGTTCGGGTGCCCGATATGCGGCTATCTACGTGTGGCGTCGAAGTCTAGACGGTGAGAACACGCCGCGGGTTCCATGTTCGCCCACATTTTCTCGGTACCCGCCGACATTCACTCAGCAACAGTTGCGGTCGACGAGGTCGCCGAACGCTACGACACAGCGATTCCGTGCCGCTCCACGGCGTCGACCAGGGCTGTCGGGCGTTGCTGCGGCGGGACGTCGTGCACGAGTTCGAACGCGCTACCGATGCGCGTCGCCCCGCCGTCGGCTTCGGAGCTGTCGCCGATCATCAGGGCGTCGTAGCCCGCGACACCGAGTTCGTCGAGGGCAGCCTCGAAGATCCTCGGATTGGGCTTGATCGCGCCGACCTCGTACGAGAGTGCGTACGCGTCGACAAGATCACGCAGGCCGACGCGCTCGAGCACTTTGCGGACGTCGAAGGCGATGTTGCTGACGATGCCGACCGGAACGGCCGCCGACTTCAGGCCCCGCAAGACCGTCGCGGTGTCGTCGAACGGCTCCCACGACGCCGGGTCGAGCACCCGTTCATAGAGCGACTCCGCCTGACCGGGAACCGTCAATCCCGACGCCCGGAGGATCGCCAGATAAGCACGACGATGCTCGGCCGGATCGAGATCCCTTCTCTCCCAAGAGATTCGATCGTCATCTTCGACGGCGGCGGGAAGCCCGACGGGCTGCGTCATCCGACGGATGAGTTCCATCTGGTGGTCGAGGTGCAGTGGTTGACCGTTCTCGTCGTGGAGGTCGGCAAACCATTCAGGCTGGTCGGTGAAGCGGAACAGTGTCCCCGAGAAGTCGAACAGGACCGCCTTGGGAGTGCTGCTCATCGCGTCACCGACGTCCCTACTCCGACCGCGCTGACGCACCAACAGACTCCGATGAGCCTGCTTCGGCGACGACCGAGGCGATCCGCTCGGCGACGCCGCGTGCGAGTTCGGGTGTCGGTGCCTCGACCATGACGCGAACGAGTTGCTCGGTTCCCGAGGGACGCAACAGAACTCGTCCTGTCGATCCCAACTCCTGCTCGGCCACCTCGACGGCGTCGCGCACCGAGTCGGCGATCGCGACCGCGTGCTTGTCGGCGACCCGAACGTTGATGAGTTCCTGCGGCAGCACGGTGACGATCGACGCCAGTTCGGCCAGACGCTTGCCCGACCTGACGATCTGCTCCATCAGCAGCAACCCGGTGAGGATGCCGTCGCCGGTCGTTCCCGACTGCGGGTAGACGATGTGACCGGACTGCTCTCCACCGAGCGAATAGCCTCCGCGTCGCAGTTCCTCGAGTACGTACCGATCACCAACAGCGGTGGTACGCACCTCGATTCCCGCTTCGCGCATGGCGATGTGCAGACCGAGGTTGCTCATCACGGTGGCGACCAGCACGTCGTCGACGAGTCGGCCGCGGGCATGCAGTGCGGTGGCGAGAATGGCCATGATCGCGTCGCCGTCGACCAGTTGTCCGGTCGAGTCGACTGCGAGGCATCGGTCGGCGTCGCCGTCGAACGCGATGCCGAGGTCGGCGCCATGTTCCAGAACGGCCGCCTGCAACTTCTCCATGTGCGTCGAGCCGCAGTCGGCGTTGATGTTGATGCCGTCGGGTTCGGCGTGGATGGTGGTGACGGTGGCACCAGCACTGGCGAACACTTGCGGACCCACCTGTGCCGCAGCACCATTCGCGCAGTCGACGACGACGTTGAGTCCGTCGAGTCGCGCGTCGATGGCCGCGGCGAGATGCGCCGCGTAGCGGGCACCGGCGTCGGGTGCCTCGCGTAGACGACCAACGCCCGCACCGGTGGGATGGGGAACGTCGCCGGAGGTCATCACGGCTTCGATCCGGTCTTCGACCTCGTCGTCGAGCTTGTGTCCGCCCGCGCCGAAGAACTTGATGCCGTTGTCGGGCATCGGATTGTGCGACGCCGAGATCATCACACCGAACGTCGCGTCGTAGTCGCCGGTCAGGAAGGCGACGGCGGGCGTCGGCAGCACGCCGACGCGGATGGCGTCGGCGCCGACCGAGGCGAGTCCGGCGCAGACCGCGGCTTCTAGCATCTCGCTCGACGCACGCGGATCACGACCGACGACCACCTGGGGCCGGAAGCCTGTGGTGCTGTCGCGGGATGTGGAAAGGTCTCCGAGAACGACCGCGGCGGCCGAGGCCTGGCCCAACGCCAACTCTGCGGTGAGTTGGCGTTGGCCAGGCCTCGGACGCCGTCGGTACCGAAAAGGCGTGCCAAGTCAGCGCTTGGAGTACTGCGACGCCTTGCGGGCCTTCTTCAGGCCGTACTTCTTGCGCTCGACCGCACGCGGGTCGCGAGTCAGGAAGCCGGCCTTCTTGAGTGCCGGACGATCCTCAGGGGTGACCTCGATGAGGGCACGGGCGATCGCGAGACGCAGCGCACCGGCCTGGCCCGAGGGGCCGCCGCCGACGAGCTTGGCGTAGATGTCGAACGACTCGGTGCGCTCGACGGTCACCAGCGGAGCCTTGATGAGCTGCTGGTGAACCTTGTTGGGGAAGTAGTCCTCGAGGCTGCGGCCGTTGAGGGTGAATCCACCCGAACCGGGCAGCATGCGGACGCGGACCACGGCCTCCTTGCGGCGACCGACGGTCTGGATCGGACGGTCGATGACCACGGGACCACGATCGATCGTGACCTCGGCGGCAGCGGGTGCCTCGGTGTCGTAATCATCTGCGGCCTGCTCGAGCTCGACAGCGGCCTCGACGGCAGCTTCGACAGCGCCCTCTGCGGCAGCGGTGTTGTCACCGGCAGCGGCCTGCGCGTCGGCGGCGTTCTCGACTGCGTTTTCCACAGCCTCGTCGCTGATGTTCTCGTTGCTCACTGGGCCACCTGCTTGATCTCGAAGGGGACGGGGCGCTGGGCCGCGTGGGGATGGTTCGGGCCTGCGTACACCTTGAGCTTCGAGGCCATGGCGCGGCCGAGCTTGGTGTGGGGCAGCATTCCCGTGATCGCCTTCTCGACGACCCGCTCGGGGTGCGACTCGAGCAGTTCAGCGGTGGTCTGCACCTTGAGGCCACCCGGATGTCCGGAGTGCCGGTAGTTCAGCTTGCGATCAGCCTTGTTGCTGGTCAGCGCGACCTTCTCGGCGTTGATGATGATGACGAAGTCGCCACCATCCATGTGGGGTGCGTAGGTCGGCTTGTGCTTGCCGCGGAGCAGGTTCGCGCTCTGCACGGCCAACCGGCCGAGCACCACGTCGTTGGCGTCGATGACATGCCACGTACGCGTGATGTCACCGGCCTTCGGGGTGTAAGTAGGCACAGGTGGTCCTCAACTCTTGTGTCGATGGTGCTGGTCAGGGGCGCAGACGGAGACGATTCCCGGCGACCAGTGGGGACCCGGGGCTCTGCTACCTTGCTCCACGCAGGAACGAAGGTGTCACGCACCAGCGACCCAGAGTACGCGACGCCGCTGGTCAGGGTCAAAACGCGGCTGGTGGCCTCACGGGACGATCCTCGCCGTCGACACAGCCCGTGCACAGTGGGCGTCGACCGATTCTCCCGCAGAACCGGCCTGGCACCCGATACTCACCTGCAGATCGTCGTCGACCAGCACGTACCAGCGGATCGCCGAGCCCGACGCGGGTGCCTCGCGGTAGGCGATCACCTCGCGGTCCCCGAACCTCGTCGACGCCGAGAACTCACTCACCACGTCGTCGCCGCGCTGACTGATCCGGTTGCGCAAACTGTTCGCCACCGAGTCGAGCGTCGACGCCGAGCGCACGTCACTCTGCACCAGAAGAATCCGACCACCCGACCCCGGATCGGTGAACACACTGCGGGCCTGGCCAGTGCCACGATCGGACGGGTCGCCTGGCATCGGTGGCGCGCTGCGATGCCAGGCCGCCGGCACCGACAGCGTGGTGCGCCCGACGACGGCGTCGCGGTATGTCGGCCCCTGCGGCGCGTCGTGTCGCCATCCGACGACGCCGAGCACCACCAGACCGACGACCAGCAGAGCACAGCACGCGATCGGCAGTCGGTATCGCCACGCGAACGACTGGCGTGCACGTGCGTCCCCCGGTTGGTCGCCCATCGCCTCAGGTAGCGGGGCGACGACGGCCGTCCGTGCTCCGTGCCGACGGACAAGTGCACGATCGACGGGCACGACCCGTCCCGCAACGGCATACGCGCAGATCTCTCCGATCGCCGCGCGTACCTCATCCCGGTCGGAACCGTCGACGAATACCGCCTCCACCGAGTCGTCGACGAGCGCGACGATCTTCTCCCCCACGTGAGCGGCGTCATCCAGGGTGATGACGCCGCTGCGTTCGATCACCCAACCCCCGGAGGTGCGGACCAACCGTGCAACATCCCAGGTCGGTGGCACCGTGTCGGCCGGATAGCTCGGGCGGTGTGTCGTCTCGACGACCACACAGTTGCCCATCACGGTGTCGCTGTGACTACGTGCCACGAGAACTGCGCGAGGTATCAGACTCGCAGGCGGGCGCATACCCGCGGCCGCGCGCGCGAGAACCCCGCACCGCACCGACCCCCAGGTGCTGGGGTGGCCGATCAGGAGCGGTCGATCGCTCACGCTGCGAGCGATGTTCCACAGCACCTCGCGCCAGAGCTCTCCGACATCACGCGACGCGCCGGCTACGGTCACCGCGGCCGCGTCGATGTGGTCGAGCAAGAAGGTGACGTCGAGGGGCCCCGGCCCGCTCGCGGTGTCGACGACGGCCTCGCCGTACGCGAGATCGACGACGACCGGCGCAGCTGCCGGTGCGGCCGGGGCGACTGGTTCCGACTGTGGGATCGTCACGCTCACCGATCCGCCTCGAGGGCCACCTGGATCATTTCCTGCGGCCTGACTCGCGACACGAGTTCTCCGCGGCCCGGCACGAGCTGCTGCATCCTGGATCGACCGACGATGTAGCCCTCGTCGCGGTCGCCGCTCATCAGCAGGACGTCGCTCGACAGGTCCTTCAGCCGGGCGATCACCGGGTCGAACATCGCCCGACCGACGCCACCCGACCGACGGGCGAGCACGATGTGCAGTCCGATGTCGCGGGCGTGTGACGCCATCTCGACCAGCGGTTCGATCGGATGCCGAGCGCCGGTAGCCACCATGTCGTAGTCGTCGATGATGACGTAGATGTCGGGACCCGACCACCAGCTACGTTCCTTCAGCTGCTGCACGGTGAGGTCTTCCGGTGGCAACCGGTCACGGAAGTAGCCCGCGAGTTGGGTCATCATCGATCCCGCGTTCTCGGTCGAGCTCGCATAGCCCGCCAGGTGCTCGCCCTCGATGATGCCCAGCATCGTGCGCCGGAAGTCGACGAGGACGATCTTGACCTCGTCGGGCGTCGAATTGCGCACGAGCCCCGTGACGATCGTCTTGAGCACGTTGGTTTTGCCGTGCTCGACATCGGAGAACACCATGAAGTGCGGTTGGACGCCGAAGTCGAGGACCACGGGAGCAAGCTCGAGTTCGCCGACGCCTATCGCTACCTGGTTGGGCCCCAACGTGATCGACGACGCCGTCAACAACTCGTCGACGCGCTCACGGGTGATCTCGGTGCCGAGTTTGCGCACCGGCATGGCCCGCCGGTCAGCTCCGTACGCGTTCTGCAGCTTCTCCGCGGCGTGAGCGACACCGGCGCGTAGCGATTGCGCCGAGGAAACCCCGTCGAGCCTCGGCAACGCGATGAGCATGTGCAGTTCCTGTGCGGTGAGTCCGCGTCCTGGTCGATTCTGCGGCACCGATGCCGCGGCGCGCCTGCCCATCGTCGAGTCGCTGGGGTCGCCGAGCCTCAGTTCGATCCGACTGCCCATCAGGTCGCGCATCGCCGGCTTGACCTCTGCCCACCTCGACGCCGCGATGACGACGTGAACTCCGTACGAGAGTCCCTGCGAGACAAGGGTGCTGATCTGTTCGTCGAGAAAGTCGAACTCGCCGCGCAGCACCGCGATGCCGTCGAAGACGAGGAACACATCGCCGTGCCGGTCGTCGCCGAGAGGATCGTCGTCGGCGAGGACTCCGGTGGCGAACCACTGCGCCCGACGCGCGCGGAAGTCCTGCATCGACTCAATTCCCAAGCGCGCGAACAGCAATTCGCGACGACGCAGGATCGCCGACACCTCGGCGACCGTGCGTCGCACCGCGTCGAGATCGCCGCGCGAGGCCACCGACCCGACGTGCGGCACTCCGGCCAGCCCCGCGAGGCTGCCACCGCCGAAATCGAGGCAGTAGAACTGAACCTGCTCGGGTGTATGCGTTGCCGCCATCGACATGACCAGGGTGCGCAGCGCCGTCGACTTGCCCGATTGCGGACCACCGACAACCGCGACGTTGCCTGCGCCGCCCGACAGATCGAGTAGCAGCAGGTCGCGACGCTGGTCGTACGGGCGGTCGACGATGCCGACGGCAGCGACGAGAGTGCCTGGCGCAGCGGGTTGATTCACGTCCCGACCGACGAGTACGTCGACTGTCGGAGAGTCGTCGAGCGGGGGCAACCAGACACCGTGCGCTGCGGGTCCGTGCCCCGCGATTCTCCCGACGAGTGTCTGCAGCAACGTCGGAACACCAACCCCGACGACGTCGGCAGCGACGCTTCCGTTGACGCAGGACTCGCCCGCCCCATCCCCGTCTACCTTTCCCAGCTCGGCGGTGTTCGAGTCAGATCTCGGCGGCTCCTCGTCGAGCAGCGCCAGCGCGGCGTCGAGTACCGAACCCTGCCGGGCCACTGCGTAATCCCCATCGCCGTCTTCCGCACGGCCGTAAACCGCACCGTCGAGTGGGACCGGCAGCGCAGTGAAGATTCTCATCGTGGCGCGCGGACGATCGGAGTCCACATCGATCTCGTCGAGGTAGGCAGATGGCGAGTGATAGGGGCCGGACACATACGAGGTGTTGAATCTGATCGGTTCGGCGCTGTCGCATTTGAGGTAGGCGGAGCCCGGGACGCTCGGCAGGTGATAGGCGTCGGGAACGCCGAGCACCGACCTCGACTCGTTGGCGGAGAACGTCTTCAGCCCGATGCGATACGACAGGTGGCTGTCGAGGCCACGCAGTTTGCCCTCCTCCAACCTCTGCGAGGCCAGGAGCAGATGGATGTGCAGCGAACGCCCAAGACGACCGATCGCCACGAACAGTTCCGCGAAATCCGGTTTCTGGGAGAGCAATTCGGAAAACTCGTCGACGATGATGAAGAGTGCAGGCATCGGCTCGAGACGCACACCCGAGGCGCGCGCACGCTCATACTCGGCAACGTTGGCGAAGTTTCCCGAGGCGCGGAGCACCTCCTGTCGACGAGTCATCTCACCGGAGAGAGCGTCCTTCATCCGGTCGACCATTGCCAGTTCTTGCTCGAGGTTGGTGATGATCGCCGCAACGTGCGGCGCCGACTCGAGGCCCAGGAACGTCGCCCCGCCTTTGAAGTCGACGAGAACGAGGTTGAGTTCGGCAGGCGAGTGTGTTGCCAACATGGATACGACAAGCGTGCGCAGAAACTCGGACTTTCCCGAACCCGTTGCGCCGATACATAATCCGTGCGGTCCGGTGCCTCCGTGTGCGCTCTCTTTGATGTCGAGCTCAACAGGCGTTCCGTTCGGCTGGAAACCGATCGGCACACGGAGGCGATCTTTACCCGTCCGACCGCGCCACTGCACGCTCGGATCGAAGCGAGCAACGTCGTCGATGCCGAGAAGAGCGGGCAGTCCCGGATCGCCTGCTGTCGCCTCGGAGTCCAGGTTGGCCATGCTCGCCGCGGTTGCCACATGGTAGCGAGCGAGTTTGCGTGCGATGGCCTCCGCTTCGGCGATCGTCAACCCATCCATGTCGGCGAACTCCTCGATGCCGACAGCGCTACGCGCACAGACCTTGCCGCCGCGAATCATCAACTCGAGTCCGCGCCGTGCAGCCAGTCCATCGGGCGGGGCAGACAGATCGAGAACGGTCACCTGTTCGGTACCAGCATCGTTGACCAGCCGCTCGTCTCCGGCGACGTGGCCGTCGTCGATGATGACGACGACGTGCGCTCGCCCGGCCACGGGCGGTGCGGAGCGACTGAATCGACCGCGGTCGAGTAGTTCCGCCGCAAGCGACGTCTCCAGGTCGGCGAGCGACTCGAAGACCATACGCAGCGGCCCCAATCCGTCACGAAGGCTCGGATGTCCCACGTGGGGAAGCCATTTCGTCCAGTCCCATGCCTCGCCGACGGGGTCGGCGGTGACGATCGCGATCCGCAGATGGTCCGGACCGTGAAACACACACAGTTCTGCCACGAGGGCGCGCACCACCTCGCGGGTTTCTCCGCGGACGCCGCCGATGTTGACCGCCGGGAACCCGCGCAGCGAGATCGACGTCGGTAATCGGTGAACGACGGAATGCGTTCGCACGAAACGACGTAACGCGACCATCGAGACAGGTTCGAGGTCTTCGGGCGGACCGGTCTCGGGCGGCATCAGGCGTGTCGCGAGTCCATGCGCGCCGACACCGATCCGGACGTGTGCGAAGTCGGGATCAGACGGCCGTCGTTCCCACATCCGACGTGTACCGATCAGCGTCGGCAGTGTGCGCGGGTCGGGATGGCTCCAGGTCAGCGCTGCGCGTTGCGCGTCGACGGTGTCGCGGACCTGGTCACGCAGTTGCCCGAGGTATCTGAAGTAGTCCTTGCGCTCCTCGTTGAGTTCCGCGGCCCGCTTACCGCCTCCGCGACCACCCGCGGCGAACATGCCGAACATGGACATGAGCATCATCAGCGGAAACATCATGAAGAGCGGATTGCTGAGAATGTTGCGACCGCCGGTCGCGAACATCAACGCCAGCATGCCGACGACCGCCACGATCATGACGACCGGCAGCAGTTTCATCAACAGATTCCCGGGTACCACCCGGGGAACGTCCGGCGGTGGTGCGATCGTCAACTCGCCGCCCGGCGTACGCGGCATGGCGATCCGCGCACGACGCACGAACCCCTCGGTCGTCGAAGCCAACTCATCTCCCCCACAGAACCCGGACACATGCTGCGCCTCGTGGCTTCTAGCCCTGTTGAGACTTGGCTGGTCGTCGATGTCGTAGTTCGCTATGTTAACTCCCAACCGCGGGGAGAACGGACAAACATGACATCTGTGGACACGTCGAGAATGGTCGGTGGCAGCCCAGCCGGGAGCGGGACGGCCGGCGAGCGACGCGCCGGCCGCACGACGCCGATCGAGCCGGCCCTCGTTCGCGTGTCTGTCCTGGGCGGCAATACCCAGCTCGACGTCGGGCTTCCCGCAGCCGTGCCGGTGGCGGTGCTGATCGGCGAGCTCGTCACCCAGATCACCGCGCGCATCCCGGCCCAACACGACCCGGACGACCCGGATGTCGATCCCTCGACACAGCCACCCGACCGCCAGCACCGTTGGACGCTCGCACTCGTCGGACAGGAGCCGCTCGTACCGAACCGAACGTTGTCGGAGTCGGGTGTTCGTGACGGCGACCTGCTGATGCTGCAGTCGGTCGACACCGGCGAGTCGCCCGTATTGTTCGACGACGTCGTCGACGCTGTCGCGCGACTCAACGATTCGGTGTTCGCGACGTGGTCGCCACTCGCCGCGCGATACGCCGGATACGTCGCGACGTTGATCGCCGCGCTGGGTGCGGCAGCATCGCTGAGCCTCACTCGTCTCGGTGGGATGGGAAGCACGACAGCACTATTGGGCGGTATCGCAGCGCTGGCTTTCCTCGCCGCCGCGGCTGTTGTCGCCCGACACTTCGACGACGCGCCGTCGGCA
Organism: Gordonia sp. 852002-10350_SCH5691597; assembly: GCF_001665715.1. NCBI lineage: Bacteria > Bacillati > Actinomycetota > Actinomycetes > Mycobacteriales > Gordoniaceae > Gordonia > Gordonia sp. 852002-10350_SCH5691597. Next base: position 28,836 of record NZ_LZMO01000240.1, on the reverse strand, counting down.
ACCGTGCTGTCGGCGTCGGCCATGCCCTTCGCGTTCGTCGCGGGCCTATTGACCCCTCCCGGTACATTCGGCGCCGCCCATCTGGCGCTGGGGTGTGCGCTGGTGTTGCTCGCCTCAGTCGTCTCGTATCGGGTGACCGCTGTCGGACCGATCACCCACAGCGCACTGACCACCACGTCCACGCTGACCGGCGCAGGAGCAGTCCTGACGCTCGTCGCCGGCAGCGGCATCGGCGTTGAGAAGGTGTCGGCCGTCGTGGCTGCCGTCGGCCTGTTGACCGTATGCACCGCATCGCGCACGACGATCCTGCTCACCAAACTGCCTGTGCCACCGGTCCCGACAGCGGGTGCCCCGATCGACCTCGATGTCTTCGAACCAACACCGGCGATCGAGGGAATCGGCGCGATCGGTGCGATCGCACTGCCCAAAGTCGATGCGCTCGAACGACGCTCACACCTCGCCAACGCGTATCTGACCGGAATCATCGGCGGTGCAACCGCTGTCACCGCTGTGGCAGCCTGCGGCGCAGCGGCTCCCCTCTCCGGATTCCACCCGATCGCGGTCGCATACGCGATCGTCATCGGTGTGGTCCTGTGCCTGCGCGGTCGCTCGCACAGCGACCTCGCGCAGGCCGCAACGCAGATCGCGGGTGGCGCATTGACGGTGATCGTGGTGTTCGTCGGACTCGCGGTTGGCGATCCGTCGCCGTGGGCATTGATCGGGTTCGGCGTCGCCACAGCACTCGCTGTCGTTGCCGTGATCGTCGGCAGGCTCGCTGCGGCTCATGACTTTTCGCCGATGTTGCGACGCAGCGCCGAGCTGTTCGAGTACGCGCTGCTGCTCGCGGTGATCCCGCTACTACTGTGGATACTCGATCTCTACCGGCTCGTGCGGGAGTTCTGACGTTGCCGCGCGCACGCGCGTGTTCTGTTGTGGCGGCGATGGTGTCGTGCATCGCGGTACTCGTGTGCTCGAGTGAGGCTCCGGCTCTCGCCGTGACACCACCGGTCATCGACACCGCCGCACTCGTCAGATCTGCACCGGTCGCACCACCCGAACCCACAGAGCAACGCACACTCTGTGCCGCACCGCTTGCCGCAGAGGCGTATTCGTCGGCGACGGGTGCGCAGGCGATGATGCGGCTGCCTGACGCGTGGCGCTTCAGCAGAGGCGCGGGCCAGCGCGTCGCGGTGATCGACACCGGCGTCAGCCCGAGTCGACGACTCCCCCGGCTGACCGCGGGTGGCGACTACGTGTCGACCGGCGACGGTTTGTCCGACTGCGACGCACACGGCACACTCGTCGCGGGCATCATCGCGAGCGCGTCGAGCAACACCGACGCCTTCGCAGGTGTGGCACCCGACGCGTCGATCATCTCGATCCGTCAGTCGAGTACGGCGTTCGGCGCCAGACGTTCTCGCGATTCAGACGATCCTCACGTCGGGAGCGGATACGGCTCGGTGCGCACGCTCGCCCACGCGGTGGTCCGCGCCGTCGACCTCGGTGCAACGGTCATCAACATCTCCGAGGTGGCGTGCGCTGCCGTGGGCGCCAAGCTCAACGACCGATCACTCGGCGCAGCGGTGCGATATGCGCACGAGCGCGATGTCGTTGTCGTCGTCGCCGCAGGCAACCTGACACGCGATTCGGCATGTACGAGTCAGAATCCGATCCCGAGCGGCGACGACCCGACGGGGTGGCGGTCGGTCTCGATGATCGCGAGCCCCGCATGGTTCTCTCCGTACGTGCTCACCGTCGGCTCCGTGGACGCGGGCACCGGCGCCCCAAGCGATTTCAGCATCAACGGCCCGTGGGTATCTGTCGCAGCACCGGGAACCGACGTCATCAGCATCGACGGCTCGGGGCGCGTCGTGTACGCGCAGCAGGATCAGTCGGGACCAATCCCCTTGCGCGGCACCAGCTTTTCAACTGCCTACGTCAGCGGCCTCGTCGCGCTCGTTCGTGCGCGCTACCCGCGTCTGACCGCAGCCGCAGTCATCGATCGTGTCACCAGAACTGCCCACGCGCCGGGCACCGGGCGCGATACCCGTATCGGATTCGGAGTCGTCGACCCCGTCGCGGCACTCACCGCAGAACTCGACGACACTCCACGCGCCGACGCTGTCGCACATCCGATCGCAGCACCGCCGTCACCGCAGGCACCCGATCACACCGCTCGCAACGTCGCGCTGCTCGGTACGGGGGCAGCCGCGGTGCTCATCGTGGTGGTTCTCGCACTCGCGCTGCCGCACCGGCGCACCCGCACGCTCAGTCCCGACGAGTACTGAACTCGCGACGAACACTGCCCGCCGGAGCTACGACAAGCGTTGGCTACTTCGACGACGTCCGCGCGGGCCGCAACTCGCGCGGCAGTGCGAAGGTCAGCGTCTCCTCAGCGGTGTTGACCTTCTCGACGGAGCCGTAGCCACGCTCGGCGAGGTAGTCGAGCACTCCGCGCACCAAGACCTCGGGCACCGACGCACCGGACGTCACGCCGACCGTCGAGACGCCGTCGAGCCACGCGTCGTCGATCTCGCGGGCGTAATCGACCAGGTGGCCGTCCCTGGCGCCGTTCTGCACCGCGACCTCGACAAGCCGCACCGAGTTCGACGAGTTCTTGGACCCCACCACGATCACCAGGTCGCACTGCGGAGCCATCGCCTTGACCGCGACCTGGCGGTTCTGGGTGGCGTAGCAGATGTCGTCGCTCGGTGGGTCATTGAGAAGGGGGAACTTCTCCCGCAGCCGTCGCACGGTTTCCATCGTCTCGTCGACAGACAGTGTGGTCTGCGAAAGCCAGATCACCTTGGACTCGTCGCGCACGGTCACTTTGTCGACGCTGTCGGGGCCGTCGACGATCTGGATGTGCTCGGGAGCCTCGCCGGAGGTTCCCTCGACCTCCTCGTGGCCCTCGTGACCGATCAGCAGGATGTCGTAATCGTCGCGAGCGAAACGCTTGGCCTCCTGGTGGACCTTGGTGACCAGCGGACAGGTGGCGTCGATGGTCTTGAGGCTGCGGGCGGCAGCCGTCCGATGCACCTCTGGCGACACCCCGTGTGCGGAGAAGACGACGATCGCACCCTCCGGGACCTCGTCGGTCTCGCCGACGAACACGGCGCCACGCTCGGTGAGCGTGTCCACGACGTGCCTGTTGTGAACGATCTCTTTACGCACGTAGACGGGTGCTCCGTGCTTGTCCAGGGCGCGTTCGACGGTCTCGACCGCACGGTCGACGCCCGCGCAGTAACCGCGCGGCTCGGCCAGCAGGACACGCTTTGGTTCAGACATGGTCTCCAGGGTACGTGGTGTCGGCCCAGCGAACCGCCGCGCTTCGGGTTGGTGTGACGCAGACCAGATGGCAGAGTGTGGTCATGGTTCGCGCACCCTATCCTGCACGTATCGCCGCAGGTCTCATCGTCGTGGCAATCGAAGAGACCCGCCGACTGCCGACTCGCCTGTTCACGCTGCCCATGACAGCGGTTAGTCAGACGCTGCAAGCCGGTATGCGGGCGCAGCAGCAGATCGCCGAGTTGGCGATCAAGGGCGACGAGGCCATTGACCTCCTCTTCGACAAACCCGACGAACACCCCGAGTGGGCACGCTTCGACGAAGACGAGCTGACCGAGATCGATCCGGGAACACCCATCGAGAGTACGGACACCGAACCAACCGTGACCCGAACCGCCGAGGTCACCACGCTGCACGCGGCACCCAAGGCGCCTGCGAAGTCGAAGGCGCCTGCGAAGTCGAAGACGTCTGAGAAGTCGAAGTCGTCGGCGAAGCCCGCGGCAAGCCACAAGACCTCGACCCACAAGAGCGCGGCCACGAAAACCGCGGCCGACAAGGGCACCGCACCCAAGGACTCAGCGCCTGCAAAGGCCCCCACGAAGGCGGTCGACGCCGCGACGACCACCAAGCCTGCGGAACCCGCGAAGGCCGCGACACCGGAGTCGAACTCCGCGGCCAAGACCGCGGCGCCGCGTGCCGACGCCGGGCGGTTCGCGCTCTACAGCTCAGCACCCGCCGACCTCATCGCGGGCGAGACACCCACCTCCGACGACGATGTCTCCGACGTCGACAAGCCGGAGATCGTCGAGTTCATCGAGTACGACACCCTGACGCTGGCCCAACTGCGCGCCAAACTGCGGGCCGTCGACCTCGACGACCTCACCGCGCTGGTCGCATATGAAACAGCGACCAAGAACCGGGCGCCGTTCATCACGATGCTCGACAACCGGATCACCGCCCAGAACAAGCGGTCGTGACCTCGGCGAACGCAACGCCGCCCGGGAACTCCAAAGACACGGGCAACTCCAGAGACACGGGCAACTCCAGAGACACGGGCAATAATGCCGACAACCCGTGGCCGGTACGCACCGTCAATCGCAAGATCGCGGAGTGGATCAACAAGCTCGGTCAGATCTGGGTGGAGGGTCAGGTCACCCAGGTCTCGCGCCGACCGGGTACCCGCACCTCGTTCCTCACGCTTCGCGATCCGGCCGCAGACATCTCGATCACCGTCACCTGCAGCCCCGACCTGTTGATGCGCACCGAGGTCCCCGTGACCGAGGGCAGCCACGTCGTGATGCTCGGCCGACCCGACTTCTACGCCGGCCGCGGCACGATCTCCTTGCGCGTCACCGACATTCGACCCATCGGCGTCGGCCAGCTGTTGCTGCGCATCGAACGTCTCAAACAACTCCTCGCGGCGGAGGGGCTCTTCGATCCGCGCCTCAAGCGGTCGCTGCCGTTCCTCCCGCGCACCGTCGGGTTGATCTCCGGACGCGCGAGCGCCGCCCAGCGCGACGTGATGTCGGTGGCGCAGACACGGTGGACGCAGGTGCGCTTCGCGGTCCGCGACGCTCCCGTCCAGGGACCGACAGCGGTGCCACGCATCCTGGCCCACCTCGCCGATCTCGACGCCGACCCCGAGGTCGACGTCATCGTGATCGCACGCGGCGGAGGCAGCGTCGAGGATCTACTCCCTTTCTCCGACGAGGCACTGCTGCGGGCCGTCGCAGCATGTACCACGCCCGTCATCAGCGCGATCGGCCATGAACCCGACAATCCGCTCCTCGACCTCGTCGCCGACATCCGCGCCGCCACCCCGACCGATGCGGCCAAGCGCGTCGTCCCCGATGTCACCGCAGAACTCGCCGGCATCGCAGAGGTGCGTCGACGCAGCGCCCACGCACTCCGTAACTGGGTCCACCGCGAAGACCGGGTGATCGCGGGCCTGCGTGCACGGCCCGTCCTCGCCAACCCGTTCACCATGATCGACCGACGCTCCGACGACGTCGACCGCATGCGGCGCGACATCCGACGCGACGTCAGCAGGATGGTCGACGCCGAGCAGCGCCGCGTCGAACATCTCTCCGCGCGCCTGGCGACACTCGGTCCGGCACAGACCCTCGCCCGCGGGTACGCCGTCGTCCAACGCGTCGACGACGGCGACCCTCACGTGGTGACCTCGACCGACCAAATGCCCGCGGGCGCGCGACTGCGCATCCGCGTCGGCGACGGCGCAGCCACGGCTGAGGTCACGTCAGAAGCACCCGACGCCGAGAAACGCACAGCGAAGACCACCGACGACGACACCCCCAGCACACAGAGGAGCACGAAGTGACCGGCCCTGCGAAAGGCAAGTCCACCAAGCCGATTCCGGTGGCGCAGCTCGGTTACGAGCAGGCCCGCGACGAGCTCATCGAGGTCGTCACGACACTCGAACACGGTGGCCTCGACCTCGACGCATCGCTAGCGCTCTGGGAACGCGGCGAAGCATTGGCGACGCGCTGCGAGGAACACCTCACCGGAGCGCGTGACCGTATCGAAGCCGCCCTCTCGCCCGATGACAGCGAGGATGACGACGAGTTCGACGACTCAGACCCCGACGAGGACTGAGCTCACCCACGCCGGGCTCACCGGGACTGGGATCGGGAGTCCTACTTCGGCAGTGGCTGCTGAGCGAGCACCGACTGCGCCATCTGCTCCATCTCGGAGTCGGGACCGCGTGACATCACGGCAATCCGCACGTCGGAGAGGTCGGTGATCCAGAACTTGTTGCCGTCGTGCGTCGAATAGGTCACCCAGGTGTGCCCGCCGATGTCCTTGGTGCCCGTTCCCGATGACACGTCGTCGCCGCCGAGCTTCTGGACGAGATCGTCCTCGGACGCATCGGTTTGCGTGAGCTGCAGATAGGCGCCGGTGCCGGTGACCCAACCAACGTTGCTCGACGTCGAGCCGCCTGCCATCTCCCCGGTGCTGCCCGAGTTCGGCTTCCAGCCCTCCGGCGTCGGGGGTCGTCGAATCGGGAACGGCATGGTCCGCGCGTCGGCGGCGAGTCCGTTGTGGACGTCGTACGCGGGGGTTTTGTCGTCGGAGGCGGTGCCGGTCAGTCCCACCGAACAGTTGCCGGACGCGATCGCCACCAGTGCGCAGACCGCCAGCAACGGGATCAGCGTCCAGATCATGTCCTTGCCGCTGGTCAGGATGCGGGGTTTGCTCGCCATGGCTGACGAGTATCCCAGCCGCACGCCACACCCTGCGTCGCGCCCCTCGACGAGCGTGCGCGCCGCCACAATCGACCGCCACCGTCACGCGGTACGGTTCCGTATGCGCGCGCTACAGCTCGTCATGTCCCGTGTCGGGTCCACCGTCCGGCTCAGTGGCAGAGGACGCATCGCCGTCGTCGTGTTGTCCACACTGATCGCCGCGGCAACCCTTGCTGCGTGCGGCGGTTCCGACGACCAGCGCAACGGCATGGACGAGATCCGTTCTTCCGGCGTGCTGCGTGTCGGCACCGAGGGCACCTACGCGCCGTTCAGCTATCGCGATCCCACGACGGGCGAGCTCGCAGGCTACGACGTCGACGTCGCGAACGCGGTCGCCAGGAAGATGGGCGTGCGGGCCGAATTCGTCACAACTCCTTGGGATTCCATCTTCGCCGGACTGGAGTCGGGCAGATTCGACGTCGTCGCCAACCAGGTGTCGATCACGCCGGAACGCAAGGCCAAATACGACCTCTCCAAGCCATACGCCGTCAGCGAGGGTGTCATCGTCACCCGCGCCGACGACAACTCCATCCACTCGCTCGACGACCTCAAGGGCAAGACCACCGCGCAGTCGGCCACGAGCAACTGGGCACAGGTGGCCCGCGACGCGGGCGCGAACGTCGAATCCGTCGAGGGCTTCACCCAGGCGATCAAGCTGCTCAACCAGGGGCGCGTCCAGGCAACCGTGAACGACAGCGTCGCGGTCTACGCCTACTTCGCCGAGACCGGCGACAAGAGCGTGAAGATCGCCGCCAAGACCGGAGACACCAGCGAGCAGGCCTTCGCCGCCAGAAAGAACAGCGGGATCACCGGCGACATCAACAAGGCACTCGACGAGCTCAGTGCCGATGGAACCCTGTCGACCATCTCGCAGAAGTACCTCAAGGCGGACGCCAGCGGAAGCGCTGCCGCACAGCAGCAGCAGGCAGTGCCGCGCAGCACGTGGAAGATCATCGGCGACAACCTGTGGCCGATGGCCAAGGCGACCATCACCGTCACCATCCCGCTCGCCGCGATCAGTTTCTTGATTGGTCTGGTAATCGCCTTGGTCGTGGCGCTGGCACGGCTCTCGCAGACACGACTGATCAACTGGCTGGCGCGCGCCTACATCTCGATCGTCCGTGGCACGCCACTGTTGGTGCAGTTGTTCATCATCTTCTACGCGCTACCCGAATTGGGCATCAAGGTGCCGCCGTTCCCCGCCGCCGTCGTCGCGTTCTCGCTCAACGTCGGCGGGTACGCCGCCGAGATCATCCGCAGCGCGATCCTCTCGGTTCCGAAGGGGCAGACAGAAGCGGCCCAGACGATCGGCATGAATTACCGCACGACGATGCGTCGGATCATCCTGCCGCAGGCGGCACGCAACGCGGTGCCGGGCTTGTCCAACACGTTGATCTCGTTGGTCAAGGACACCTCCCTGGCGTCGACGATCCTGGTGACCGAACTGCTGCGGGTCGCTCAGCTCGCCGCAGCACCGACGTTCGAGTTCTTCGCGCTCTACACCACCGCAGCCATCTACTACTGGATCGTGTGCATGGTCCTGTCCGCCCTGCAGAACAGGCTCGAGTCCCGATTGGGAAGGTTCGTGACGTCATGAGTGAACCCGTCAGCAAGCAGCCGGAGCGAGTCGTCGACGTCGCCGGGCTGCAGAAGTCCTTCGGCGACAACCACGTTCTGCGCGGCATCGACTTCACCGTCGACCGCGGCACGGTGACCGTCATCGTCGGCCCATCCGGCTCGGGCAAGACCACCATCCTGCGATCGCTCAACGCCCTCGACATCCCCGACGCCGGAGTCATCCGCGTCGGGGAGCAGACGATCGACTTCGACGGCACGTACTCGAAATCCGACATCGCCAGGTATCGCGCGCAGAGTGCGATGGTGTTCCAGAACTACAACCTCTTTCCCCACATGACGGTCCTCGAGAACGTCATCGAGGGGCCCGTCACGGTGCAGCGTCGCAGCAAGGCCGACGCCACTGCGGAGGCCGAAGCACTGCTGGCCAGCGTCGGGCTCGCCGAGAAGCGCGACCAATACCCGCACCAGTTGTCGGGCGGCCAGCAGCAGCGAGTGGGGATCGTCCGCGCCGTCGCGCTGCATCCGCAGGTCCTGTTGTTCGACGAACCGACGTCGGCGCTCGATCCCGAACTCGTCGGCGACGTGCTGAAAGTGCTCAAGGGTCTCGCCGAGGAGAGCTGGACGATGGTCGTCGTGACCCACGAGATCCGATTCGCGCAGGAGGTCGCCGACCAGGTGCTGTTCGTCGACGGTGGTGTGATCGTCGAGCAGGGCGGCCCCGACGAGGTGATCGCACATCCCGCGGAGGAACGCACCCGTCAGTTCCTCCGTCGCATCCTCGACCCCCTCTGAGGCCTCCACAACCCGCGTGCGCTGCATCGACGCGTCAGATCACTCCCGAGGCGGGTGCGTGAACTCGCACTCGTCATGAAAGGATGATCGATGGGCGTCATTCGCCCGATGCCGCGTACGCCACTGCGGCCGCGTCACTGCCAACGCCAAGGAGTCGATCAGACATGACAGCCGAAAACCACCAGGCACCCGACCGCAACCTTGCCATGGAGCTGGTGCGGGTCACCGAGGCCGCGGCACTCGCCGCAGGACGCTGGGTGGGACGCGGCGAGAAGAAGAAGGGCGACGGTGCGGCCGTCGACGCGATGCGCGAACTCCTGTCGACAGTCTCCATGCGCGGCGTCGTCGTGATCGGTGAGGGCGAAAAGGACGAGGCCCCGATGCTGTTCAACGGCGAAGAGGTCGGCAACGGATTCGGCCCCGACTGCGACGTCGCGGTCGACCCCATCGACGGCACCACTCTGATGGCCGAGGGTCGCCCCAACTCGATCGCCGTCATCGCGGTCAGCGAGCGCGGCACCATGTACGACCCGTCTGCCGTCTTCTACATGGACAAGATCGCCGTCGGCCCGGAAGCCAAGGGCGCCATCAACATCGACGAGTCGGTCGAGTGGAACATCAACTCGGTCGCCAAGGCCAAGGGCATCGACGTCGGCGATCTGACCGTCGTCGTCCTCGACCGTCCGCGCCACGCCGACCTCATCGGCGAGATCCGCAAGGCAGGCGCCAAGATCCGCTTGATCTCCGACGGCGACGTCGCGGGCGCGATCGCCGCTGCCGGTGACTACTCGACGGTGGACATGCTCATGGGTGTCGGCGGTACGCCGGAGGGCATCATCACCGCAGTCGCGATGAAGTGCATGGGCGGCGAGATCCAGGGCAAGCTGTGGCCGCGCAACGACGAAGAGCGCCAGAAGGCGATCGACGCCGGACACGACCTCGACCGTGTGCTGGGCACCGATGACCTGGTCCGCGGCGAGAACTGCTTTTTCGCGGCAACCGGCGTCACCAACGGCGACATGCTCCGCGGCGTCACCTACCGCCGTGGCGGCGCGACCACCCGTTCGCTGGTCATGCGCTCGAAGTCGGGAACCATCCGCCGCATCGAGGCCGTGCACCGCACCACCAAGCTGCGCGAGTACGCGCGCCTCGACATCTAGCCAGAGCCCTTATACGACGCGCCGCATCCCGACCCGGTCGATGTCCTCACCGGTCGGGGCGGCGACGGCGAGCACCTCGTCGAACCCGGCGACGATGCACTCGGCGAACAGTTCCGGGTCGGAGATCGACGCGGCGTCGCAGTTGAGCCCGAGGCATGCCGTGGCGTTGTGCGTGATCATCGTTGCCATCACCGCGCATCCGGGGAGCGGACCGAACGGGAACAACCGCTCGACCTTCGCACCCGCGACGAACGTCTCCCACGGGATACCCGGCACATTGCTGGCCTGCAGATCATTCATGCTCGTCGCGCCACTGAACTGACCGAGAAGCTCACCCGGCATCCACGCCAGCACCGACCCCAGTGTGTTGAAGATGTCGACGGCGGGCTCCGTGCGCGCGGCACGCACCTGCTCGCGGATCGTCAACACACGCTCGAACGGATCGTCGATGCCCATCGGCCCGGCAAGCCTGCCGACCGCGATGCGGTTACCACCCTCGGGATCTTCTGGTCGACGCACCGAGATCGGGATCGCGACGGGAATCGCGTCGACCTGCTGCTCACCCATCTTTTCGTGATAGATGCGGAAGCCGCCGATCAGCCCGCCGAGATAGACGTCGTTGATCGACGCCTTCATCGACTTCGCCACCGCTTTCAGCTCGACGAATGGCACCTCGAACGCGAGGAAGCGCCAGGAGAGGCTGCGCTCGGCGAGCAGCGGCGAACCGGGCGGACTCACGAGGCCGGCAACGCGCGGCACCGACCGCCCGTAGCGCAGCACCTTGCTCAACGCCTGCTTGGGATCTGTCAGCGCCAACGCTCCGCGCAACACCACGCCCGCACGGTAGGGCGTACGTCGAATCTCCTGCCCCACCTGTCGAGCGAGCACCTCGAACGCCGACAGTTCGGTCGGCGGCGGCGCGGGTGGCTGAGGCTTGTCCGGGATCGGCTCACGCGAAGGCGAATGCAGTTGCGCGAGAGCGAGAATCGCGCCGAGTCCATCGGTCAACGCGTGATGCGCCTTGAGGAAGTACGCGGTCTTGCCGTCGGCGAGGCCGGTGATCAGGTAGCCCTCCCACGGCGGTCGCGCCGGGTCGAGCGCGGTCATCGCCAATTGCTCACACGTCGACAGCAGTTCGCCCATCGAGCCGTCCCCGGGCAATCGGATGCGTCGAACGTGATAGTGGAGATCGAACTCCGGGTCGACGGCCCAACTCGGCGTGCCGGTGTGCAGCGGCGAATCAACAACGCGCGAACGGAATCTGGGCGCCATCCGGCTGCCCCAGTCGTGTGCCGCGATCAGTCTGTCCCAGTCGGGTTCGCAATCGTAGATCTCGATCATCGAGATCGTCCCGCGCAGTCGACGGTCGGTGTCGCCGCGCCACATCAGCGCGTCGACCGGACTCATATGCTGCTCGGTGCCCCACTCGAGGGGTTGGTCCTCACTCATTCGACAGCCTCCCCTGCGTCGTCACTGCGGCTCTCGTCCCGTTGCGAATCATGGTGTTCTGCAGTTCCGTTCGGCTCCGGCCACTCCGCCAGCGCGGTGATGAACATCTGGCGCACCTCCTCGGTGTGGTCGTCGATCGTCTCCACCTGCCACTCCGATGTGTCGACGGGCGGCAACACGCGCACCTCGATCGTGCCCGGTGCCACGAGTTGCGAACCACGCCACATCAATTCGCCGACGTTGCGCAGCACGACCGGAACGATGGGCACCCCTGCCTGCATGGCGATGTGGAAGGGCCCCTTCTTGAACCGTCCGATCCGCGGCGTCGGCGATCGCGTGCCCTCCGGCGCCACCACGAGCGAGTAGCCGTCCTCCCGTAGTTTGCGGACGGCGGGCTCGAGCTGATTGATGGCCTTCCCGGCGTCGGCTCGATCGATGAAGACCAACCCGGCTGCGTCGAGAATCTGACCGAACACCGGAAGCCGCTGGATCTCCTTCTTCGCCACACCCGTCGCGTCGCGTTGTATCAGGTGGATCATGACGGGGAGGTCGAGTTTGGACTGATGGTTGAACGCGAACACGCAGGGACGGTCCGACGTCAGGTATTCGGCGCCGTCGAGCACGTCGACATGCACACCGGCCAACGCCAGCCCGACGTCGTTTCCGGTGGCGATGCCCGTCTGGACGGCGCTCTCGAATCGACTGCGCGCCACGACACCGCCCGCGATTCCGGCAGCGGCGCCGGCGAGAAACGATCCGTACATCGCACCGGTACGCAGAGCCATCCCGAAGCGATTGTGTGATGGATTGCGTAGTTCGAGGATCAGCCACCCTCTGGATTCCGCCTCGGCCCGTAGCGTCCTCCGAGGCGAGACCGCTGCGGGATGTCCGACGCTTTCGAGATACGGGATGTCCTCGTTGCCGTCGCTGTAGGCGAAGGACGCGTCGAGATCCATGTCGTGTTCGCGCGCGAGGGAGCGCACCGCCGCCGCTTTACCCGGTCCCCAGAGCGGACGGCCGAGCACCTCCCCGGTGACGATGCCGTCGACCACCTCGACGTCGGTGGCCAAGGCGTGATCAGCCTCGATTTCGCGTGCGATGGGCTCGATCTGGAATCGCGTTGCCGACGACGCGATCACGATACGGTGCCCCATCTCGCGGTGCGCGTTGAGGATCTGCCACATCTGAGGACGTAGTTTGGCGGCCGTCTCCTGCCGAAAGAGCCTGTCTCCCAAGTCCAAGAGCTCCGCGTACGTCTTGCCCGCGAACGTCGGCTTGGTGGCTTGGAGCACCTCCGCGTAGTCCTGTTCGGACTCCACTCCACGCAGGCCGATCAGCGCGAAGTCGGCGACCTCCCCGATCCCGAACTCCATACTTCGTATCCGGGCTCCGAAAAGTGCTGTCGCAGAGAACCCTTCGATCAGGGTCCCGTCGTAGTCGAAGAACGCGCCGATGTGCTTGCCGCGCGGTGCAGAGCGGATCTCGGCCAGGCGATCGCCCAGTGCGCTCATACCGCCGTCACTCCCGTCTGCTTCGCCTCGATCTCGGCGATTCTGGCAAGACGATCCCGCATGTCGTTGACCTCGTCGAGCCACTCCTGCCGTGCCGCAACCAGATCGCGTCCGTCGTGGGGATCGATCAATCCCCGATTGTCGGCCAGCTTGTACGCTGCGGTGTAGAGCTCCGTCGACACCGAATCCCTACTCTTCACGACGCCCTGCAGCGCAAGCTGCTTACCCAACCCGAGGCAATCGGCGATGATCTCCTGCTTCTCGCGGGACTCCTCTCCCAGTTCCACCAGCCGCCGCGACACGACCAATTGCGCGTCGAAGAAGGGCTGAAGGGTTCTGCGGGCAAACAGCTCTCCCGACATCGCGACGAAGGTGTCATGCAGCCACGCGGGCGTTGGCCTGACCTTTCGCCACTCGGGCGCGATGAGATCCATCTCGGCGCCGAGTCGGTGCAGAAACTCCTGCTTTGTCGGGAAGAAGAACTCGAACTTCAGCAGATCCCGAATCCGCAGCGCCTCGGCTTGCGCTGCGGCCAGACGTGTTTCGCGATCGTCGTCGATGGTTCGACGGTCCGCGGCGAACAACGCGACCTCGACGATCGCACGGTCGACGAAATGATGGATCGCACCATTGCGGTAGTACGCGGCCACCGCGTGGTTCTCCCCGGCTATCGACCACACGTCGTCGACACCGCCCGCGAAATGGGTCAGCACACCCGCGTCGGTCAGTTCTTTCAACGTGGATTTCAGCCCGAGTCCCCGGCACATCGCCGGATCGGGTCCCGGTAGCTCGCGACGCTCGATGTAGGCCAGCAGCGGCCGCAGTATGTCCTCGATCTCCTTGGCCGTGTATGCCCGATCACCCGCGCCCAACAGCGCGAAACCCGCAAGCGAGGTCGCCGAAATCGGTGTCGCCGCGTTGATCTCGTCCATCACCTTGAAAGCGATCTTCTCCAAGCGTGCGGGGTCGTCCTCGCTCAACTCGACGATCGACTCCCGCAGCGAGAACGGCTCACCGAACCGCACCCGCGCCTCACCGAGGTAGGACCGCTGCGCCTTGGCGTATTTGAGCAGCCACGTCACATCTTCGGGTTTCTTTGTGCCACCGGCAGATTCGCGGGCGATCGCCGCGATCTCGTGAAGCTGGTCGTAGACGATCGAGGTGGGCACCACCATGACGTCCGCGGTGTCGAGTTGCTCGACGGCGTCGACGACGTAGGCGAGCAGCCCCATCATCGGCGGCCGGAGCTTGCCCGTGCGGCTGCGACCGCCCTCGATGTACCACTCGAGGTTGAACCGCTTCTCGACGATGAACGACAGGTATGCGCGCATCGCGAACTTGTAGACCGGGTCGTCGCCGAACTTGCGGCGAATGAAGATCACTCCGGCACGTCGGGCGATTGCCGCGAGTGGCCACAGCGCCAGGTTGTTGCCGCCGAGCACCAGATTGGGCGGAAAGTCGTGGCGCCGTAGCACATCGGAGAGAACCAGCGTGTCGACGTACGACCGGTGCGATGGCAGGAACACCAAGCCGTGGGTCTTGTTGAGATTGCGCAGTTCGCTCAACGTGTCGAGGTCGACCGAGACCGTCCAGGTACGTTCGTACAGCTTGCCGAAGGTCGTCGAGAACACGTCGTCCATCAGCGGGCTCTGCGTGGCCACGAACGTCGACATCTTGTCGATCGCATCCTGGATGATCGCCGCCGCAGGGCGACCGAGATCGGCGGCGAGCTTGGCGGCATTGGCCTGAAAGCGCGCCGACGAACCGATCTGCTGCGCCACGAGTTTCGGCACCTTGTAGCGGTCGCCGATCAGTTGTCGCTCGGCGCGCTCTGCGGACAGTGCGGCCGCCAGTTCGACGAACTGTCCGAAGTCTTCTCCCTCGGCCGACGACTGCTCGTGCCTGCGGCGCAACTCCTCCACGGTCGCCGGTTCGCCTGCGACCACACGCACACGGTCGGGTGCACGCTTCTTGATCGCTCCCTGACGAAACGCGGGTGGTCGCCGCGGGTTGGACAGCACCAGAACGTCGGCCATCGACACGCGGCGCTCACCCTTGCGCATCGGGGGAAGCCAGACGACCCGGGCGGGAATCAGCGTCGTTGCCGGGTCAAGGGTCTCGGGATCGACTTCGTCGAGTGTGCGCACCGGGGCGTCGGGATGTCTGCTCGACGCCCATTCGGCGACGGCCTCGCGTTCACAGTTCGTCCGAACCTCGGCGAGCACGATTGCGGCCAATGCGTTCCCCTCCCGTGTTGACATCACTGAATCGACAACAGTTCAGTGAACTGTGACCCACCACACACTAATACCCCTTCCGTTCGTCACGCACATCGGACTAGTGCTGTGACGAATCCCCGTGGCGTGGCCCACATCAGGCACCGGGACGCGGGAGGGTCGCTGACCGGCCGCGATAGGATTCGCACGTGAGCAAACCAGCCCTTGCTCCGGAGTTTCGCTATGCCGAATTGCTACCCTCCGGCGCCGATGACACGCCCTATCGCCTGATCACCACCGAGGGGGTCTCGACGGTCGACGTCGACGGCCAGACCTTCCTCAAGGTCGCGCCGGAAGCCCTCGAACGCTTGACGTCCGAGGCGATGCACGACATCAGCCACTACCTGCGCCCCGCACACCTGCGGCAGTTGCGCAAGATCATCGACGACCCGGAGGCGTCGGGCAACGATCGTTTCGTCGCGCTCGATCTGCTCAAGAACGTCAACATCTCCGCCGGCGGCGTACTGCCGATGTGCCAGGACACCGGCACAGCGATCGTCATGGGCAAGAAGTCCGAGGGGGTGCTGACCGGCGTCGACGACGGCGAATGGATCTCACGCGGCGTCTACGACGCGTACACCAAACTCAACCTGCGCTACTCACAGCTCGCGCCGTTGACGACATACGACGAGAAGAACACGGGCACCAATCTGCCTGCGCAGGTGGAGATCTACTCCACCCAGCAGGGGCCGAAGGGACCTGAGTACAAGTTCCTCTTCATGGCCAAGGGCGGCGGCAGCGCCAACAAGTCGTTCCTGTTCCAGGAGACCAAGGCGATCCTCAACCCCGACCGCCTGCTGACCTTCCTCGACGAGAAGATCCGGTCACTGGGTACCGCCGCCTGTCCGCCGTACCACCTCGCTGTCGTCATCGGCGGGACGTCGGCCGAATTCGCCTTGAAGACAGCGAAATACGCATCGGCGCACTACCTCGACACGCTGCCCACGGAGGGCTCGATGTCGGCGCACGGCTTCCGGGACGTCGAGCTCGAGGAGGAGGTCTTCAAGCTGACCCAGTCCTTCGGCATCGGCGCCCAGTTCGGCGGCAAGTACTTCTGCCACGACGTCCGGGTCGTGCGTCTGCCGCGTCACGGCGCATCGTGCCCGGTGGCCATCGCGGTCTCGTGCTCGGCCGACCGCCAGGCGCTGGGCAAGATCACCTCCGAGGGCGTGTTCCTCGAGCAGCTCGAAACCGATCCGGCGCAGTACATGCCGGACGCCGGCGTCGCCGAGGACATCGAGGGAGGGCAGGTCGTCGAGATCGACCTCAACCGGCCGATGCCGGAGATCCTCGCCGAACTGTCGAAGTATCCGGTCAAGACTCGACTGTCGCTGACCGGGCCCCTCGTCGTGGCTCGCGATATCGCACACGCCAAGATCAAGGAACGCCTCGACGCAGGCGAGCCGATGCCGCAGTATCTGCGCGATCACCCCGTCTATTACGCCGGTCCGGCCAAGACTCCCGAGGGCATGGCGTCGGGTTCGTTCGGACCGACGACGGCGGGTCGCATGGACTCCTATGTCGAGCAGTTCCAGGCCGCGGGCGGATCAATGGTCATGTTGGCCAAGGGAAATCGCTCCAAGCAGGTCACCCAGGCATGCGACGCCCACGGGGGCTTCTACCTCGGTTCGATCGGCGGCCCGGCAGCTCGCCTCGCCCTCGATTGCATCAAGAGCCAGGAGGTCATCGAGTACCCGGAGCTCGGGATGGAAGCGGTCTGGAAGATCGAGGTCGAGAACTTCCCGGCGTTCATCGTCGTCGACGACAAGGGCAACGACTTCTTCACCGACCCGTCGGGGTCGGTCACCGTTCCGCTGAACGGCGTGCGGGTTCGTTCGAAGGAGCGCTGAGCGAGCGCAGCGCAGCGATCAGGGGTCACTGAGCGAGCGCAGCGCAGCGATCAGGGGTTACTGAGCGAGCGCAGCGCAGGATCAGGGTTACTGAGCGAGCGCAGCGCAGCGATCAGGGGTTACTGAGCGAGCGGTCGTGCGGCGGCGCCGATCTTGCGCGCCGTGGTGCACGGCCGCTCGCATACCTGTCCCCAACCGAGACGCAGCGTGAGTCTCGCCGCGCCGACCGCGGCGTCGAGCTCACGCTCGGGTCTCGGTCCAGGCTCACCGGGTCGTCGTGCCCGAGTCGCAGTTTTTGCCGTACACAGGTGCCACATTCTGGCACCTGTGTACGGCAGACGCGGCCCCGCAACCCGCGGCGAGTAGCGTGGATTGAGGTAGTCCTAACCCACCGCAGACATCCGGAGGACGCATCAGATGAGCGAGCAGCAGTACCGCATCGAGCACGACACCATGGGCGAGGTCAAGGTACCCGTCGACGCACTGTGGCGCGCACAGACGCAACGCGCCGTCGAGAACTTCCCGATCAGCCACCGCCCGCTCGAGCGAACGCAGATCCGTGCGATGGGACTGCTCAAGGCCGCCTGCGCGCAGGTCAACAAGGACCTCGGCCTGCTCGACGCCACCAAGGCCGACGCCATCATCGCCGCTGCCAAGGAGATCGCCGAGGGCAAGCACGACGACCAGTTCCCCATCGACGTGTTCCAGACCGGGTCGGGTACCAGCTCGAACATGAACGCCAACGAGGTGATCGCGTCGATCGCGAACGCGAACGGCGTCGAGGTTCACCCGAATGACGACGTCAACATGTCGCAGTCGTCGAACGACACCTTCCCCACCGCGACGCACGTCGCAGCGACCGAGGCCGTCGTCACCGACCTTATCCCCGCGCTCGACCATCTGCGGTTGGCACTGCTCGCCAAGTCCGAGGAGTGGCGCGAGGTGGTCAAGAGCGGCCGCACCCACCTGATGGACGCGGTTCCGGTCACGCTCGGCCAGGAGTTCAGCGGCTACATCAGGGCTGTCGAAGCCGGGATCGAGCGTCTCGTCGCGACGCTGCCGCGAGTCGGTGAGGTCCCCATCGGTGGCACCGCAGTCGGGACGGGCCTCAACGCCCCCGACCACTTCGGCACCAAGGTCGTCGAAGAACTGGTCAAGCTCACCGACGTCGACGCGATCACGTTGGCCAAGAACAACTTCGAGGCGCAGGCCGCCCGCGACGGACTCGTGGAACTGTCCGGCCAGCTCAAGACCATCGCGGTCTCGTTGACCAAGATCGCCAACGACGTCCGGTGGATGGGTTCCGGTCCGCTCACCGGTCTCGCCGAGATCCACCTCCCCGACCTCCAGCCGGGTAGTTCGATCATGCCGGGCAAGGTCAATCCCGTTCTGCCCGAGGCGGTTACGCAGGTCGCGGCGCAGGTCATCGGCAACGACGCGGCGGTGACCTGGGGCGGCGGGAACGGTGCGTTCGAGCTGAACGTCTACATCCCGATGATGGCGCGCAACGTCCTCGAATCGCTGAAGCTCCTCGCCAACGTGTCTCGGCTGTTCGCCGACCGCTGCATCTCCGGCCTCAAGGCCGATGAGGAGCGCCTGCGGACTCTGGCCGAGAGCTCGCCGTCGATCGTCACGCCGCTCAACTCGGCCATCGGTTACGAGGAGGCCGCGGCCGTCGCGAAGCAGGCCCTCAAGGAGAAGAAAACGATCCGGCAGACCGTTCTCGATCGTGGTCTGGTCCCAGACAAGCTCAGCGAAGAGGAACTCGACAAGCGCCTCGACGTGTTGAAGATGGCCAACCTCGACCACAAGCGCTGAGTCATGACCGATCTCGCGCCCTTCCCCACCGACTGGCAGACGGCGCTCGCGCTCGTGGCGCATCCGGATGATCCGGAGTACGGCATGGCGGCGGCGGTCGCGAAGTGGACGAGCGAAGGCAAACGCGTTGTATACGCACTGGCGTCGAGCGGTGAGCTCGGCATCGAAGGCATGGCGGCAGCCGAGGCCGGTCCGCTTCGAGAAGGCGAACAACGCGCGTCTGCCGCCATCGTCGGCGTCGATGAGGTGGAGTTCTGGGGCTTTCCGGACAGCAACATTCGCAACACTCCTGAGCTCCGCGCCGCGATCGTAGAGACGATCCGACGGGTCGGACCCCAGGTGGTGCTCTCGCTCTACGGCGGAGCCGAGTGGGCGCCGGGTAAACCCAACCAGCGCGATCACATGGAGTTCGCCGCAGCGGTTCTCGATGCGTACGACTCACTCGGCGACGACGCTCCGCGCTGGCTGTTCGAGAACGGTCCACACCCGACGCACGCCGTCGACGTCACCGAGCAGATCGATGTCGCAGTGAATTCCCTTGCGGCACATGAGGTGTACCTAAGGGTTCTCGATCCCGACACACCGGTCGTCGACCAGGCGCGTGCACAGATCGAACTCATGAGCGCGCCGCGCGACGACCTCCGAAGTCGTCGCGCGGCGTGCTTCGAACTCAAGAGGACGCGCACTACTTCGGAGTGACGGCCGAGTCGCCTTCGGGTTCGTCGGCCTTCAGTTCATCGGCCTTCAGTTCATCGGCGATGTCGGCGTCGGCGAGCCGCTCCTGCTCCTCGGTCGACAGGGTCTGAATCGTGCCGATACGCGCCGCGATCTCCGGTCGTGTCACCCGGAGGTAGACGTACCACGCGACGCCCGCTGCGAGTATCGCGAGGTACACGAACGGCAGAATGTTGAATGGAAACTCCGGAACCGGGTAGAGGTTGTTGACGATCACGTAACCGAGAGCCACCACCGCGAGACCCGACACGATCGCACGGAAGGGCGTGAGCGCCTTGATCTTGTACAGCCAGATCGGTGTCGCGATCACCACGAGCAGATAGCTCACCAGGAATCCCCAGTTGGTGACGTATGCACCGTAGACGTCGAACACGGTGCGGCCTGCGGAACTGAAGGTGGCCACAACCGAAAACACCAGTGCCGCAGCACCGACGAACGCGACGCCGACCCACGGTGTGTGGTACCTGGAGTGGACCTTGGCGAACACGCGCGGCAGTGCACCCTCGTGCGCGAAGGTGAACAACGACCGTGCTGCCGAACTCGTGACCGCCGTGACGAAGACGATGAAGGCGACGGCGACGGCAGCACTCGTCACCGGTTTCACCCAACCCACACCGGACGAGTCGGCGAGCTGCGGGAGAATCGCCTTGTCTCCGTTGATCCCGTCGAAATGCAGCACCTGCGGATACGTCGCGATGATGTACAGCACACCGATGATCAACACGACACGCAAAAGCGCTTTCGAGATCGACCGGTGCGGGTCACGCGCTTCAGCACCCAGCGACGCAACGCTTTCGAAGCCTGCATAGGCACCGACGGCCGTCACCGCCGCGACGAACGTCGAGCTGTGGCCCAGATTCGACAGGCTCCACTGCTCGGTGTCGAAGTGCCACCCGTAGGACACGTAGGCGGCCACGATGATCACCGCGATGGAGATCAGTGCGATGACCTCGAAGACCAACTCGTACTTCGCGGCGAGTGACGCCCCGCGGATGGGTAGGTACACAGCGAGTCCGACGACCAGGAAGACCAGCAGAGGCCGGAACCACGAAGCCTCCGAACCGATTCCGAGTTCGAGAAGGAACGAATCGACGTAGAGCACACCGCCGAGGGTTCCGGTCACCGAGAATCCGACGTAGCCGATCAGCAGACTGAAACCTCCGACGAACGCGAACGCGGGTCCGAGTCCGTTACCGGTGTAGGTTCCCAGCGAGCCGGACGAGACCGTCCGCCGCGCTTGAAAACTGATGGTGTCGCGAGCAGCACGGCGATCACCAATCCGATGATTGCCGCCCACGCGGCGCCCTTCCCTGCCGCGGTGTAGAGCGCGAACGGAACGGACGCGACAGCGACGCTCGGTGCCGCAGCGGCGAGGCCCTGCGCGAAGACCTCCCAGGGACCCAGTGTGTTCGAGCGCAGACCTCCTGGTTGCCCGATGATCGCCGCATCATGTTGGGCGGCTGCACTTTCCGGAGTATGCGGTTGTGCCAGGGGTGTGTGCGCCGCCTCGGGCGGGCGCGTCGACGTCGAGTCTGTGGTCATCTCGATTCCTCTCGGACACCCATCGCCACATACGGCTACCCGGCCGTGGAAACTGGATGTCTCATGTATTGCGCTGTGCGCGAACGGGATTGATCGAGTGAAGTATGCAGGTCGACGACGTCGTTGCCAGCCCTTATTCTCCCTGCGGTTCTATCCCTCTCAACACAGCGGAGCCGACGGCGCTGCTGCACGCAGATGTCCACGCAGAGTGTCGGTCTCGTAGTCGTGGCGGTAGAGGCCACGTCGACGAAGGAGTGGCACCACCTCGTCGGAGATCACCGCGAGACCGTCGATCAGCGCATCGGGTTGCAGATTGAAGCCGTCGATCGCGCCCGCGTTGAACCAGTCGTCGATTCGATCGACCAATTGCTCCGGGGTGCCCACGAATCCGGCGTGGCCCGAACCCGTGTAGCGGGTCTGCCGCAGGTACTCGCGGACCGTCGGATTGGTGCGTCGGATCTGCGCGACGATCGACTCGCGGAAACCGATACTGCCACTGAAGGTCTGGAGGTCGGCGGGTCCCGCGAGCACGTCCTCGGGGAACGGGGCGTCGAGGTCGAGTTTCGTCGCGTCGACGCCGATCGCGTGCGACAACCAGCCGACCGAATACCACGCCGGACTTCGATCGTGAAGCTCGTCGTTGCGTCTTCTGGCTTCCTCTTCGGTGCTGCCGAGCGAGACGAGCAACCCGGGCAGGATCTTCACATCGTCGGGCGAACGACCGAATGCCAACGCTTTTCGCTTCACGAGACGATAGTGTTCGACAGCCTTGTCGCGCGTCAGCTCTGCGGCGAAGACGCCCTCGGCCACCCGTCCGGCGAGTTCGCGCCCGGCCGCCGACCCACCTGCCTGAAAGAGCACCGGATGCTCACCACGCGACGGCGTGCGCAATCGTCCGTCGACCGAGAAGTGGACTCCCCTGTGCCGAATCTCGCGGCCCGTGTCCGCTGACCCCCACAGTGCACGAACCACATCGACGAACTCACCTGCGCGCTCGTAGCGGTCGTCGCGTGGTGGAACGTCGGGTTGCCCGAAGTTTCGGGCCGCCGCGGGTCCTCGAGTGGTCACGATATTCCAGGCCGCTCGACCCTGCGACAGGTAATCGAGCGTCAGTAATCTCTCGGCGAGTTCGACCGGATCGTTGAACGTCGTCGACGCCGTGGACACCAACCCGACCCGCTCCGTCGCAGCTGCGACGTGTGCCCAGTTGACCGTCGGCTCCAGGTGCGCCGGATTGGCGTCGTAGGCTGGGTCGCCGAGCGCGGAACACTCGACGCGGTCTTCCTCGCCGACGTTCCCGCGCTCGGCGATCCGACCGATCTCCTCCCAATAGTCGGGCGAGACAAACGATTCCGCGCTCAGTCCGGGGGTCTGCCAGGAGGCGGGCACGTAGCCGAGGACCAGGGCGTTGATGCCCAAAATGACGTGGCCGTCGCGTCGGATCATGGGGTGTTCCTCTCGGAGTGGAGGTCAGGATGCGACGAGCGGTTCAGGCCGTGCGAATGCCGCGCGACGTGCGACCCTGGGCGGAGCGGGTAGTTCGAGCGCGGCCCGCAGCGACAGACCCGGCGCGATCGGTTGGGAGGTTGCCAGCAGCTTCTCCGCGACATCGGCCAGCGTTTCGGGCGACAAGTCGTCGTCGCGCAACAGAATTCCGGCGACATCGGTCGGCGGCGCTGTCGTCGACGACATCTCACGGACGGCGACGGCCGGACCGACGACGAGGTCGACATCGGTGTTTGCGCGGATCTCGCGCGCGCCGGAGTGGTACGCGGCGATGACCGACGGACCGGTCGCGGGCTCCGGCACCGTCAGCGGCCCAGCGATCCGGTAGGGCTCCTCGAGGTCGGCGAACTGGATCCGATCCGACTCCACGAAAATCCCCGACGCACGGTCGGCGACAACCGACTCGAATGGCCAGGTCTGTTCCAGAACACGTACCGCGTGGGCGATGTCGTCGACGGATACGGCGTCGTGGCTCCGCTGGTCACCTGCAGGCACGTAGGGGTCGCGTAGGCCGAGCAGGACGCCGATTCTCCCCCGCGAGAGATGCCCGGCGGATGCGACTCGTCGCGCGAGGTTGTAGGGATGATCGCGGCGCGACGACGCCGTACACAGGAACCGTGACCGCGGGGCCTTCTTCGCGAGAAAGGTTGTCGCGACGGATGATTCCAGCGTTATGCGCCGCGGGGCGGTGTCGTCGGCCTCTGTCGCCCCGTGAACGTCGTGGGCCCCGTCGAGCCGATCGATGCCGACGACGGTGTACGCCAGCGGCAGCGAATCCCAGCGCGCAACAAGCGCCCGATCGGCCAGCAGCACGTCCGCCTGCTCGCCGGTCAATCCGACCGCGACGTATGGTGCACTCATCTGTCCTCTCCCCTCAGTTTCCCTGTCCGCCGCGGCCCAATGCCGAGAAGTCGGGGACGGGGTCGACTCCGTTGACCAGCCAGTTGCCCACGATGCGCGCCTTGTAGACCCGTGGATTGTGCGAGGCCAGGGTGCGCGCGTTGCGCCAGTGACGGTCGAGAGCCTTGTCGGTGGACACTCCGGACGCGCCGAGTGCGTCGAAGATCTCGGTGGTGGCCGCTAGCGCGGCGTCGATGATGGTCAGTTGCGCGTGGTCGGTGGCGAGCTGGGCCTCGGTGACGCGAGTCCTGCGGAAGTCGAGGTCTCCGGCGGCGTGTGCCTCGGCGATACGATCGAGCGTCCTACCCACCTCACGCAGCGCGGCGTCTGCCGCATGGGCCCGCGCCGACACGCCGCCGATGACTGCCAGCAACTGAGGATCGTTGGCGGGCACCGGGTCCAGTCCCTGCGGATAGTTGCGCTTGCGCGCCCGGAGCGCCTCGATTCCGTCGCGCAGGGATGCGTGGATGATTCCGGTGAGCACTGCGAGGATCGCCACCTGGTAGAAGTGGCCCTGGTAGACAAAGCGTTCGGTGATATCGAAGACGTTGTCGGGCTCGGCCGGCACGTCGACGTAACGTGCACTCCCGCTGGCGGTTGTCTGTTGCCCGAATCCCGTCCAGTCGTCGACGAGTTCGACACCGGGATCGTCTCGGCGCACGAGCGCGGTGAGCAGCCCGCCGTCGTCGGACTTGCCGATCACATCGAGCCAATCGGCGAAAAGGCTCCCGGTGGCGTAGAACTTGGCCCCGCTGACGAAGTAGCGTTCGTCGTCACCCCGTCTGACGGTTGTCGCGATTGTTGCGTACGTACCGTTGTTCGCCTCGGTCCAACCCCCACCGACGAATTCGCCCGCGAGGAAACGCTCGATCCACCGATCGTTGCCCGCTGACTGCGGCGCGTTGAGTCGATCCTCCACAAACGCCAGATGATTGCGGAATACGTGCGCAATGTTCGCGTCCGCGGCGGCCAGTCTCGACAGCAGCAGAAAGGTCTGCTCCAGCGACGCGCCCAGACCGTCGAACTCCACGGGAATCCTGATGCGGCCCAGTCCCTCTCGGACCAGGTCCGCAACCTCGTCGTAGCCGAATGAACGGTCGTGTTCGCGCGCGACGTTGGAGGCCGCGATGCGCTCGAATGCCGGCGCAAAGCGCTCGACGAGCTGGTCGTAGTCGGCGGTTGGCTCGCGCAGATAGGTTGTCCAACCCTCGATCTCACGGTCGGACGTCGCGTGTGTGGTGGTCTCGGTCATCGGGAGATCCTTCCTGTCGGCGACAGTGGCCGACACATGACATACGGGTTGCGTGGGGCGAGGCCAGAACACAGTCTCGTCAGAAGACAGTGCCTGCGAAGGGCAGCGCACCGGTGGCGAACAGACCGTCGAGTCGGTCGACAGCCGATGCGGCAGACACGTCGACGCGGCCGACGTCTGCCAGCGACCGCCACCGCGTGCCGCCGAGATACGCGGCGGCGAGCGTCGCCACGTCGGTCGTTGCGTCGGGCTTGCCCGTCACGCGTTCGGTGCCCTTGGGTCCGATCTCGAACACCGCATTGTTGCGCTCGATGAGCGGATCGACGACCTCGAGCCGTACCGGATCATCGATCCGGTATGTCCGTGCGCGAAGGGCCGATTCGACGTCGACGAGCCGCAGCCATGTTTCGTCGTGTGCTGTGCCCAGCCGGACTGCACGCGGGTCGGTGACGGCCAGCGGCAGCGAATCGTCCAGTGCGACAGCGGACCATTCGATCACATCGACGAGGTCGAGTGTCAGCAGGTGACGCCACAACGCTGCCCACGCGGTCGGCCCCGAAGCCACGAAGTCGACGACGGTGATCGTCTTGGCGTCGCTACTGAACCAATGGTCGGGGTCCTCCGGCTTGTAGACGACATAGCCGTCGTCTACTCCATCGGAGCTGTGCACGGAGACGTAATGCTGCACTGGCGAGGCGTCGCGTCGTAGTTGTTGCAGTCGCCACCAGCCTGCCGGGCGGTCGATGGCACCGACCCAGGTTGCGGCGCGCCCGTAGATGTCGGCCAGCAGCTCCGTCGTGACCGCGTCGTCGACGAGTCGCACGTTGCTGTCACCACCGGGCACGGTGTCGCGCAGCCTCGCTCGGTGCGCGTCGATGGTCACGGCCCGACTCGAACTCGCGATCCCGTAGCCGAAGCGTTCGTAGATCACGGCCTCGGACGCACGAAGCGTCGCAACGACCTCTCCCCGGTCGGCGATGTCTTGTAGTTGACGCTCGATGAGCCCGGTGACGATTCCCCGACGACGGTGCGTCGGCAGCACGCCGACGTGCGTGACGGCCGCGTGGGGAACGCGTGCACCGCCCGGCACGACGAGCTGACTCGAGTACGAGTCCGCGCCCGCAACGATGACATCGGAGTCGAATGCGCCCAGATACCGACCCTGCTCGGTGATGGTCGCGGCGTCGAGTTGTCCGAAGCGAAGCCCGACCATCGACCGCAGGAACACCCGGAAGGCCGCATTGACCTCGTCCGGGCCGGACAGTGGTCGGATGGTGACACTCATCGGTGCCACGTCCGCTGATGATCGCGGTGGGTTGCCAGGTAGGCCCCCGGCCCGAAGTGATGGTCGTAGAAGTCGGTGTCGATGTGTTGTGCCTGAAGGTAATTGAGGATGTGCACCGTCGGCACAGTGCCCGGGATCTTCCCGAAGGTGTCGTCGACGTACGCGATCTGCTCGGTGAGCAGTCGAACGAAGTCGTCGTCGTGGCGCGCCGCCGACCCGCGGACGCGTGGGTTGTCACTCCAGGGGCCGGGAGTGTCCGGGTGAAAGGGCCCACCGGGACCGAACTTTCGCTCCGTAAACCGTGCTACGGCCTCGGCGGCGTCCGTGACGTGCGGGCGCGACAGAGTCTCGAACACACCGGGGAGTCCCGTCGGATTCGGTAGGGCCCAACGGTCGTCGGTCTGCACCTCGAAGCCGAGTCCTGGCACTGCGGGATCGCCCGACGCCCCGAGGATCGACAGCCGGTCGATCCCGTCGAAGGTCCACCCACCGAGTCCCAACGCTCCGAGCACGAGGTGACCGTTGTAGGCGGCGGTGATCAGCTCCGCGCTCGCCTCCGCGAGTGTGTACTGCTCGACGAACGACAGCGGGAACGGGTCCCCGGCGTGACGCAGCGACGAGTCTGTGCCACCGGGGATTGCGCGTCCGCTGATGTCGTCGTACAGCCCGTAGCCGTTCTGGAGGAAGAACGCGACGTTGGCGATGAAGTGCTGCGCCAGGTCGGCGATCGGAATGACGAGCAGCGAACCCGGATGATTGGCGATCCAGGTGTTGTGGCCCTCGAGGTAGGGCTCTTCGCGCGGGAGGTAGATACGCTCGTCGGAGATCTTGTGGTACCGACCAACCGTCTCCGCGAGCCACGCCTCGATGTCGGTATCGGACGCCGACCCGTCCTCTGGCAGTTCACCGTGGGGTTCCGCGTCGCGACTCGACAAGAAGTAGGTACCCGAGTCGTCGGTGAAGAAGAACTCGGTGGTGTGAAACCCGGCCGCGGACGGGAATGTTCGGCCCGTTGCGGTGCCCGAGTAGTTCGGCAGCGCCGGCGCGTATCCGGGGTGGTGGCTGATCCCGAAGTTCCAGCCGGTCACTCCGGTGACAGCGGCGAGCACGATCGCGCGCTCGGTGTCGCTGAGCGGCTGAACCGGTTTGCTACTGGCGAAAGCCAGTTCTCCCGAGGGGATTTCACCGCCGACCGGGAAACGGCGTGATCGGCGGCCGGTGATCGCCCCGAGCAGTGGGAAGCTGCTGAGGTCGGCAAGCGCGCTCCGCTCGTGCTCGTCGAGCACAAAAGCGGCTGCGGCAGTTGAGGTCATGCGCTCACTCCCGTCAACGCGTGATCGACGACGTGGCGGCCGACGTGATCGGCCACCGCGCGGTGGGCTGTCTCGTTGAGCACGTCGTGCGCGGCGTCGTCGATGATCTCGACGCGAAGTCCCGGCAGTCGGTCCTGCCAGGCGAGCACGCCGGTCACCGGAGCGATCTGATCTTCCGAACCATGCACTGCGAGAACGGGTGTCGACAACGTCGACACTTGCTCGTCGAGCCTGCCCCACGCGGGTTCGAAGAGGGCCTTCAAGACCTTCACGACGTCGGCGCCGGTGAACGCCAGCGGATCGTTGGCCAATTCGTCGCGATAGAACGGATCGGCCGACAGCGCATCGAGCTCGAGTTCAACACTGCCGCCATCCTCGGCCACCGAACTCAGCCACGGTAGCGGCGACAACGGGGCACCCGAGATCACCACACTGGAGTACCTCGACGGCTGATCGAGCGCCGCGAACAGTGCACCGAGACTGCCGAGCGAGTGTCCGCTGATCGCGATCGGGAGCTCGGGCGAGTGTGCCGTGACGAGATCGGTCAGGGCTCGCGCGTTGTGCACCACGGCGTCGTACGATCCGACGTCGCCGCGCTCACCGTCGGACAACCCGTGGCCCTGCTGGTCCAGCGCCCATAGTTCGACGCCGTGCGCTGCCAGCTCCGCGGCGTAGCGGTGGTAGAGACCCGAGTGCTCACCGAATCCGTGCAGAAGTATCAGCGCGGCAGTCGGCGCGGTGTTGGTGGGCCAGTGCCGGTAGAAGATCCGACCCTGCGCGCCGTCGAAGAAGGGCATGATTGACTCCTGTTGTGGGCATGTGATGCGCCCGAGAAGCATCGCGCACCACCCGCAGCGCACCCCGGGCAAGGCGTCGGCGATGTTCCTCCACGTCACCAACGGTGAGCCGACTCAGGGCTGCGTTGCCATCGATCGCGACGTGATGCGCAAGATCCTCGCGTGGCTCGACCCTGCCAAGCACCCCAAGATCACCATCGGCGTCAATGCCGCCGCACCCACGGGCGACGGGCCGTCGACCAGTGCGCCGTCGGGAACGACGCCGAACGCGCCCGCGACGCCGAGTCTGCCGGGAGTGTCAGACATCCTGGGCGACAAGGGGCTGAGTGATCTGTTGACGCAACTGGTCAACCTGATTCCGACTCTGCTCGGGTCCAAATAGCGCAACCGCGGCGGTGGCCGCCCGCTGAATATGTGTTGAATCGAAGGACGTGGGTGCTGCAGCACCCACGTCCTTCGATATGACACACGTCCAGGGGTGCGGTGTGGGCTCAAAATCCCAATGGTTCAAAGCCTGTAGG